>CAZAMX010000011.1:0-20383 GCA_964486095.1 uncultured Acetatifactor sp.
TTATTCTGAAAAACAAGCTGAATAAAATTGATGTGGGCATTGCTGCCCGACATGCTATACTTGCTTTGGAGAATGAAGGCAACAAAGTATTATCTGTCACACCTGTAACAGATGGAAAAGAGTTTTCTATTGAAATTTCCTACTCATAAAAGAAAAAAGGAGCGTATGCGTATAATGAAAGTATTGATTGTTTACCATTCAGAACACCATGGCAATACAAAAAAATTGGTAGAAGCGATTGCGGGGCAGGGAGATGTCACTCTGCTAAATGTATCCGACAATTCACCTTTGGATTGGTCTGATTTTGACTTGATCGGATTTGCCTCCGGCATCTACTATCAAAAATTTCATAAAGACATCTTAGACAGTGCAGAAAAAAATCTGCCCGCCGGCAAAAAGGTATTTTTTCTTTATACCTGTGGTATAAAACGCAATTCATACACGGATGCCATCAGACAGATTGCGGAAACGAAAACAGCGCAGATTTTGGGAAGCTACGGTTGTCTCGGTTTCGATACTTTTGGCCCATTCAAATTAGTCGGCGGTATCGCAAAGGGGCATCCGGATGAAAACGATATAAATGAGGCATCGGCTTTTTTTCGTAAAATAACAACGAATTAGATTAAACAGACTCTGGAGGAAACTTTTTGTCGCTTCAAATAACACATAACAAGCCAGTCAGGATGATACTCTCCTCACCCTTCTTTGGAGTAGCATCCTGACTAATATTTTCATCTCTCTATTCTGTTCCTATAAACATTCTAAATTTATATCTGCCTCTTTTATCCATTTCAGTCCCTCATTTTCTTTCAAAAGCCCCATATGATACAGCGCCTGCACACAATCCGCATAGCCCTGGATATATGCCCGCAGCTCCTGCGCAGAGGTAAAATCCTCCTGACACTCCTTTATTTCCTCTATCTTCTCTCTCTGCTCTGCGGAAAGGATTTCCAAAAAATCCTCCCACTCCTGTTCTTTCTCTTTCCACGCTTCCAGTGCTTTCTCATATTCCGGGGTGCGCACATAGCTCTCCCGTTTTACATTTTCCCCGTTTAACCTGCCCAAAAACTCAGCTATTTTCAACCATACATCATTTGACATCTCTTTTTCTCCTTTTCCTGATATATTTTCTGCATTTCCTTATATTTTTACCCTTACAGTCCATTATATATATCATGGAAGAACTTTATCAACCATAATCGCTTGATAATTTGTGTTATAGAAGATAAAATTAGTCCATGGTAGGGAGGACATGGCATGGATGACTTGTTAAAGCAAATCGGCAGCCGCATATTGAGCCGCAGGAAACAGCTCCGCATGACACAGGAGGAACTGGCGGAAAAAGCAGGCATCACCCCGCAGACCGTTTCCTCGGCAGAGCTTGGGAAAAAGGCGCTGCGCCCGGAAAACATCATCCGGGTCTGTTCTGCCCTTGACATCAGCACCGACTACCTGCTCCTTGGCGAAGTGAACGCCGGCGACCATTCCGTCCTGCTCTCTAAAATTGCAGACCTTCCCCCAATACAATACCGCCATCTGGAGGATATTATCAACAGTTTTATCCTGGCACTGGATGAACACGAGGCACAGGGCGGAAAATAAGTCCCTCCCTGTGCTTTTTAACTGCCCCGAAACGCCGACATGGTATCTGCGATCAATGATAATGTCGCTTGGTCTATCTCTTTCTGTGTCTGCTCTCCGTCCTTTTTCTGTTCCGGTTTTACTGTTTCCTGTTCTACCGTGCGTCTTTTTTTTACACCTGTTCCGTGGCCTGACTGTTTCACCGCCCCTGCCCGTCCCAGAATCTCCGCAACGATCTCTTCTATGGCTGCCCTGTCCGCTATCCAAGGAACAGCGGCATCCGGTGTCTCAGAGCAGTTGATATAGTGCAGGACTGCATTGACAATAAACTGCGCCTTGCTGTGGGGACCCTGTTTCTCCAGCAGACGGATGACCGCATCATGGGCAGGGTCATTTTCATTGAATTTGATGCTGAACCGCTCCCGGTCTTTCTTCTCCTTCATAGGCTCACCTGCCTGCCGTTTCCATCTGGTAAAGGAACTCATACCCTTTTGCGTTGGCGCTCACATCCTCCACGAACAGGGCGTTCCTTACCTTGCCGGAGTTTTCAATCTGCCTGCGCAGCAACACTGCCCCGCCACCCACAAATACCACTCTGCCGGAGGACAGGTCCAGCATCCGCTCCCTCAGCCCGTTTGTCAGATCATTGACGAAGCCCTGCGCCATCCGTTCCACCAGGGTGGACACCTCAGGGGCGTAAATGCCTGACTTTCCTCCCAGGATACTGTCAATGTCCGTTTCGTCAAGTAGAATGTCAAACTCCGAGTTTGCCTTTGTGCGGATCTGGTTATAGAGCACGATCACCCCGTTCTCCAACGAGTCACACACAGCCAGGTCCGCTCGCCCGGAGCGCATCATCAGGTAGTCCGCCGTAAAGCCGCCAATGTCCACGATCAACACCTTAGGGCTCTCCACCAGCCTGTCCATCATGGTGACTGCCGCCGCATAAGCCTGGGGATAGCAGCGCACATCCTCAATGTAAACCGCATGGTTCTTTCCCCGATAGTTGAATTTTACCACGCCCCGGTCAGAAAAATACCGGATGAATGCTTGGTGCTGCGCCCCGTAATGTGCAGGCGGCAGCCCCACCGCAAGCCGGATTCGCTGCGGCGACTCCCCATACATGCCCTTGGCCTGGAGCTCCTGTGCGATCCCGAACAGGGTGAGGATAAAGAAACGGGCGTCCTCGGTCTTGTCCCTTTTGTACGGGATACGCTGGTTTGACAGCGTATAGTATTTGTCCCGGTACATCAGGATGTTACTGCCAAAGGGCTTCGTACTGCTCTCCGCCAGCCCGGATACGAAGGGCGGGCAGTTGACGGTCTTCATCTGTTTGTTTCCATGGTCTATTGCGATCAACATAGTTTTTTGCCTCCTCTTTTTGCGTTTTATCCCCCTGCATATCGCAGGCTTCTCCTGCGATACTGCCTGAATAAGAAGTTGAAAGTTTCTTTTTTCAACTTATATATATCCTTTACGCATGGATTACGCATTTTTTCAACACAGTGTAAAAAAAGTCAAAAAAACAGCAGACCACATTTCATGATCTGCTGCTTTCTGTTCTGACTGTACGGCACTGAAAGCTATGCCAGAGCCGGCTCCCGCTTTTTTATGATAGCCTTTATTTCCTCGACACTCTTTTCAGTCACATCCGCTATCTGTTCCAGTGTAAAATCCTTCTTATACATATTCATGATGATTTCTGCCTGCGCATCTTCCCTAATACCCTGGCTTAAATTGCACATTGCTTTCCTCCTTTTGCAGTTCTCCGCAGGACTGCATTGTCATGTGGGATTACGCCAGAACTGGCTCTAACTCCAGCTAAATTAGCTTGACTGATTTCAAAATGTTAAGTTTTTACATACTCGCTACTGTTTTTCGCTTTAATGCCCTCCTCTGTTCAATTTCTTTTTCTGCTTCTTTGCCGCAATTATTGTAATATGCAACTTTTTCCTCTACGGTCATATCTCTTGTCCGTTCATAATTCTGTTCCCTGATCTTATGAATATCCTCAACCGTAAAATCAGGACTGATAACCAATGTTTCCATGATCATACCCCACTTTCCAATAATGCAGATGGATTGATAATATCTATTCCCTTGTAACCTTCCAGATTTGTAATTGCCCTTACACCCCGGATCGTTTTGATATTTACAATATGCTTAAAATTCCATGATATGATGCAGTCGCAGGCATTGACAACTGCAGCGGCAATGTGCTGGCAGTCATCAAAACTCTTCGGTCTTAATATGCCCATATCAATGATCTTCTGTGCAAGCTCTACGATCTCCGCATTGATTTCCAATTTTGTATACTCAATGTCACTCAAATGATCATACAGCTTTTTCCTTTTGCCCTCGGGACATTTCTCTATTTCGTCCAATGTTACCTGGGAAAGATATATGTCATATTTTCCATCTACAAAATCTTTCCATAGTTCCAATGTATCCTTCATGCGTTCCGGTGCATCTTCCTGTGAAAGATAACTGATGACCGACGTATCCAAATATACCTTTAATTTCCGCATAGAGCATCACTCCTATTCTGGCAGGCGCTTTTGGAGCAGGCATCCTGACTATCCCCTTGCCTGCCCTTAATGCCGCCATATGTGCCTCCAATCTCTACATTATGTTCTGAATATAGTGTACGCTTTTTGTATGAAAAATTCAATTACTTTCTATGTGTGCATCCCATAACAGGCTTTCTTAAGATCCTCCTGCCCGTGCAGGATGATCCCGCCGCAGATGCCATTCCCGTTTAAGCGTTCCTCCTGAAAGAAAAAACTGTAAGGGACAAAATCGTCATACATCACGATCCGCCTGCTGCCTTTCCAGGAAAAATGATTGTTGAGGAATCTCCCCAGCTTTTTCCGCAGCACTTTCCTTTCCGCAACTGCCCGTAGGTTATTCCTGCTCTGGAACTCAATCCTGGGTGCGGCCTTCTCGTCCAGGGACAGCATCCCCACGCCTGCGCCGCCGAGTCCCCTGCTTTCTTCCAGCTTCTCCTGAAACTTCCTGTACGGAAGATGTATCGTTTCTTCCCTCCCGGCAACCCTCCTGAACCCGCTGTCACTCAGCCAGGTAAAATCAATCGTCAGCACATCCACATTTTCTTCCTTTGCAGACCGGTCAAGCCGCAGCTCTGCAAAGGAATGTATGTCGGAAACGATCGTATGCCGTTCCACTTCCAGCGCCTGCAGTTCCCTGGCAGATATGCCGAACCTATGAGGGGATCGGAACCCTCTTGATACCGTCCACAGAAAAACACAGTCCTCCGATGCCGATAGTTTAACCATTGTCCTCTGTCCCATGATATTCCTCCCTTTCAAAAGCCGGGCATCCATTGCGGACGCCCGGCAGCCTCTTTATGCGGCCTGCTGCATGGCAGGCGCCTCAAGTACTTTTTTCTTCCACTGCCTCATAAATTTCTCTACTTCCGGGGTGGGGGCGGCATTTTTCATTCCCCGCACCTGGATGATTTCCCGTTCCCTTACCTCAATCGTGTAAAAGGAGCTTGATTCATCCGCACACTGCCGCAGGAACAGGATGATGCACTCCTTTCTTGCGACGCGGTCCACATAGCCCCCGACACAGTGGTGCAGCGTATTGCCTTCCGAAATGATATCATCCGGCGTGGCGGGATACATTATCTTCATCCCGCCCATCTCAAAGTCCATCTGCCCCGCAATGTCATGGTACGCCTTCTTAAAATCCCGGCGCATCTTTGCATCTGCCTTCATCCTGATCCGGTGCGCGACCTTGTCATGGGACTTCTGCAGGTCTTTGGGGTAAAGCACAAAGCTGTTGCGCATGTCGTAATCCTGCTTCACGCACATCTCCAGATAGTCCCTGTATTCGCTGACGAGATCCTGCATGGAAGAATACCTCAGTGTGCCGGACTTTGTCTTCCGCAGGGACAGGAAAGCATACTGGCTGTCCAGATAGCGCATCAGCTTATGGGGCGTGATGTGTGCCAGTATCTTCAATATATCCCTTTCCACCTTGTTACCCATCTGCCAGAGCAGCAGTTTCTGCCGGTCCTTCAGATTCAGACGGCAGTATTCCTGAAAGGTCCTTAACATGTCCATATCGGGATCCAGGCTGCGCAGAAAAGGGACATCCTCCGCCATCACCCCCAACAGCCTGTGAGTCCTGTCCTGTGTTTCATCCAGCTCACAGCTCTGGTATCTTCTGTAAGCCAGGCCCGTTGCCAGCCTGAAGAAACCTGTTTTTATCAGGTGTTCAAACTTCGGGTGTTCAAGATAGGCAGACAGAAATGGCTCCAGCTCCATCTCGTCAAGATAATGCCCATAATATGCCTTGACCGGGCAGTACTGCCAAGGCGTACCCGCCAGTTCTTTTGGAAGGTTGCCGCAATAGACATGGCCGCACCGGTCTGCCTCAAAATTATCCTGCCAATAGCAGAATACCGGCCGGACTCCGTGCCTCCAGCTGGTCAGCAGCCCGCCATAAGATTTATAATATGTTTCACACAGGATGCCTCCCGCATCCTGTTTCTTAACAAACAGACGGGCATTTTCACAGATGATTTTTTCAGGGATGTCATCCGTTTTATAGGTGTAATAGCACTTCACGATCCGTATGGTCACCTCATCCGGTCCTGTCTTCTGGAGCACCTGGCAGGTTTTACGGTCATACAGGCTCCCCCTGCGCCCCCGTGCCTTCATTGTTACCTCCCGGCCGCAGCCAGGGCAGACTGCCTGCCTGTTATGCCTCGCCCCGGCAATCTCCACCTCCTTCCCGCAGGAAGAACAAATTCCTTTTACCATTTTCCTGCCTTTCTTATAATCATAGAAAAAGTACGCAGGCATGACACTGTAATGCACCCACTCCCCTATGTCCTGCGGGAGCGGCGGCAACACTTCCATACGCTCCATGGCCCTGCGTTCCCGCAGGCTCTGCCTCTCCATCCTTCTCTGCTGCTGTATCCCGGACTGTACCCGTGCCAGGAGATGCAGTCCCTTTTTCTCTTTTTCCCTGAAGAATCCCTGAATGCGTTCCTCATCCTTGGGGCTGAAGAAGGCGCATTCTTTCCTGAATGGCCATCCTGCGCCCAGATTGTCAAACGCCGATACCCTCCAGGCAGCCGTGCCGTCCTCTTTCCTGGCAAGCGTCACAAAGTCATCCTTTCCCTGAAACACAGTAAATTTCGACCGGAAATCCCCCTCCACAGCCTCTTCCTGCGAATAAACGTACAGGACAAGGACCCTATGGTGGTCTATGATCTTAACTGCTGTACGGATGATATATTTAATCTGTTCCGCATAAAGGAGACCATTGCTTTTAGGGATTTTCAAGTTCAGGTCTGCATATTTCCGGCATTTTCTTCTGTCCAGCTTCATCCTGCCTTCACCTCCGGCGCCATGATGTCACTGAGCGAAATCTGCCCCGGGAAGGACATCTGCCCGTCAGCCTCCTGCCCTGGCTTTTCCGCTTTTTTATCTGCCGCCTTTGTGGCTGTGGACTTTTTTGCCGCAGGCTTTTTCTCTGCAGCCTTTTTGGCCTTTGCCTTGGAGCCGCTCTTTCCTGCATAAGGTCTGGGCTCAAATTTTTCTTCTTTCTCCCGGTCCTCCTCTGCGTCCGGGTCACGGAAATATTCCTCCGCCCACTGGTAGCACAGATCGTCCGGCACATCACTCCCATACACCCCGTTCTCCGGCTTGACGTCATTGTCCTCCATCTCCTGCTGTATAAATTCTTTTGCCTTGCGGTTGATATAATGGAAACAGTGGATTATGTTCTTGCGGGGGTGCATCACCATGCGGGCAAACCCGGGATCCTCCAGGCACAGTGTCTGGATATACTCTGCCACGCAGTCCTTCATGTTCCTGCGGGTCAGTTTTTCCGTGTCTGCGCCTACCTGCTTCATGGCCGCAGCCACGGCGGCATCATCGCTCATATTGGCAAGCTGGTCCAGCTTCTCCTGTTCCGCCGCCTTTTTAGCCTGCTGCTTTTCTTCCCATTCAGCCTTGCGTTCCGCCTCTGCCGTCTCATGTTTCATGCGCCTGGTTTCCTCGTCATCCTCCTTGTCGGCATCCGGCGCCGCCTCTGCTGCTGGTATCTCCTTCCCGGCTGTTTCTGCCTCTGCTGTTTCCATATCGGCGGTTCCCGGGTCTGCCATTTCGGAATCTGCCTCCTGATTTGCAAACCCCATTTCCGCTGTCTGCGGCCATACAGCCTCCTGTCCTGCAGCCGATGCAAGGACTTCCATTTCCGGCATTTCTGCCTGTGCCAGAAAACCCTCCCCCATTGGGGAAACTGCCTCCTGGTACATTCCCGTGTCTTCCATTTCCTGAGGCAGCATATGCCCAGGTGCCACAGGCAGGGCGTCTGCTTCTCCCATGTAAAGCCCCGCACCTGCTTCTGCCGCTGGCTCCTGATACGGCACCGCGGAAAAATCCCCCGCCCCGTATGTACTGCCGTCTCCGGCTGTTTCCACCATGTTTTCCTGATACGGTCCGGCAGGAAGCGCCTCCGTGTAGCCGTCTGTCTGAAGCTGGCTGCTCTCTTCAAAAGGGGATGTCCCCTCCAAAGCCTGAAATCCTCCGTTACCCTCTGTATACATATCCATAACCTGTCTCCTTTCAAAAAAGGGGCACGGAACAGTATCTCCCTGATCCATGCCCTCGTAAATGTATTGTGCCTCCATGCAGGATTCAGCTTATTGCCCAGCGCCCTCCTGTTCCCGTCCCGGCATCGGTTTTGCCAAAAACGGTGAAAAGCGCACAGGCTCAAAGCCTCCCTTGTCCACATAGTAATAGCTGCGTTTCCCGTCATCATACAGTTCCAACACGTCAGAGGGCGCTACCTGCCGCCCCCTGTAGCCTTCCGGCATTCTGTCACTGAACGCATCCCTGATCCGCTCCAGCCTCTCCCTGTCCGTGCTGTCTGCCGGGCAGGGCAGCACGGAATCCCACACCAGGCGGTACTGCCCTGCGGGCGGCTGCTCATATCCGGCCTTGTGCAGTTCCTTTATCCCTTCAAATGCAAAGGGGACCGGTATCTGCTCTCTGCCAAAGTCCAGCTGGTAGATACGGTACTTCTGCTGAAAATCCCCCGTCCCCTGTACACCCTTAAGGACGGCGGCATCCCCTGAATCCCTGTTTTCCTCCTCTCTCTGCCTTTCTTTTTTCCTGAGCGCCAGCCTCCAGTCGTCTATGCCCTTATAATTCGGATCCCAGGCCAGACGGCGGCACTCCATCCCATGCTCACCTGCCATCAAATATATCTTGGAGCTTCCCCTTGCGGTGTTGGCATTCCTGTATTTATCCATGTCCTGGGCCTCTATGATCAGCTCCGTGCCCTCTGCGGCAAGCATTCTGAATATCCCGTCAAGCGCACTTACATTGTTCGCCCCTGCCGTTGCCACAAAGGAACGGTTCATCAGGCAGTGGGCAATGTCCGCTTTCAGCAGCCCCTCCGTCACATAGACCGTCCTTGCGGGGAATTTCCCCACGAAATGCACCGGGCTCCCGGAAGTGGCGCCCATCTCCTTTGAGGATGACGAGAGCCAGATGTACTTTGCCCCCGCCTTGTCCGGCGGGTCGTCCTTATCCCGGATGGGGACATCCAGCAGGATCTGCGCCCCGCGGATCAGCCCGTCCCTGCCCACCGCAGGTATCAGGATGCCTGACGTCCTGCTGGTGAATTTTACGGTCCAGTAGCCCTTTTCGTGCCGATAGAATCCCGGCACGCCCGCCACGGTGCAGCCCTGATTAATCAGCTTTTCCGTCAGGGAACGGCACAGGAAATAAGGCGGCGTGCTCTTGAACCCGAGCTGCCTGATCTGTTCCTCCGTAAGCCCCCGCTTTTCAGACCGCAGATGGCTCCGGTGGGCGGGCGACAGGGTAAGCATCCCAAACAGCTGTGAAAATGTTCGGTGGACTTCTTCCGCACTGGCCCGTGGCGACTGCAGAATGCCCCCCTGCCCCTGGCTGGGGGCTGCGGCTCCCGAAACAGGTGCCGCAGCGGATACTGCTGTCATTCCAAGATCCCCGCCTCCCCAGGATGCCTCCCCTGTGGAGAGGGCATCCCATATTTCATGGTATGCCTGGGAATTTGTCATGTTGTTGAGCCTTGCGTACAGGGCGAGCATCCCTCCGGATTCGCCGCAGTAATTGCAACGCCATACGTTCCTGCCAAAATTCACGTTCATCTTGCCCCGCTTATCCCCGCAGAACGGACAGTCCACATAGGCACTGTCCGCCAGCCTGCGGCGCACGTTCAGCCGGAGCAGCTCCACCACGGCCATGATCCCAAACGGGAACCCTTGCGGCTGAGAGTCCATTGCCCGCTCCCTCCTTCCTGTCTGCCATCCTCAGTCCCTGTATCAGCCTGCTTTCTTTTCCAGGCTGTCCAGCATCAGCCTTGCGGCGGCCCGCAGGATGTTATCCCTGCCCTGGTAAGCTTCACTCAGGTAGAACTTCAAGCTGAAAGGCCTGCGCTGTGCCACTTCGGCAATGGTCTGTCCCCGGCAGGTCCCCGCGCTCACCATCACTTTCTTTGCATCCTCCAGGGTCATAAACTGCAGGATTTCTTCAACAGGTGTTTCCTCCGTATACGGCCTGCCCTCATCTGCTGCCCCGCCTGCGTTGGCGGCAGGTGCAGGAGCGGCGGGCATTTCAGATACGGGTGCTGTCGGTGCCGCAGTATTTGATGTACCAGATGCCGCCACGGTTGAAGCTGCCGGAACAACTGGCGTTCCCGTGGCCGCTGCTGCCGGTGCAACCGGTAATTCCTGCGGCATGGATTCCGCCTTTTCATCCTCTTTCATGCCTGCCGGCGCCACGGGCAGGGTGTCCTTATTTCCTGACAACAGGGACATAGCTGCAGCTATATCGGATGTGACAGGCAATTCCTGTGTTTCTGTCGTTATAGGAGGCTGTCCCGCAGGCAAAGTTTCCGCATTTACGGGCTGCTGTGCTGCCGCCTGCTGTGTTGATACCGGGACTGCCGCTTTCTGTGGTGCTGCAGGCGCTGCCGGACTTACTGCCGCCGTCTGCATTCCTGCCTGTGCGGGGATAGACACTCCTTTCTGTCCTGCCTGAACCGTCTGAGCCTGTACCTGTGCTGTCTGGGCAGGCTTGTTGGGTACTGCTGCCTGAGGTGCCGCATATTGACGGACTACCTGAGGCTGCACTGCCGCCTGCTGTGCAACGGATCTTTGCTGTGATACTGCCGTTTGCTGCTGAACCGCAGACTGTTGTGCCGCCGCGGCTTGCTGCCGGTCTGCCGACTGGACTGCTACCGTTTTCTGCTGGGCTCCTGCCTGTTGGGGCACTGCCCGCTGCGGAGGTACTGCTTGTGCCGCTACGATTTTCTGCTGGGCTACTGTCTGCTGGGGTGCCGACTGGACCGCCACGGTTCTCTGCGGAACTCCTGCCTGTTGAGACGCTATGCCCTGCTGGAGTGTTGCCTGCGTTGCAACGGTTTTCTGAGGAATTCCCGCCTGCTGTACTGCTGTGCGCTGCCCGGGCACTGCCTGTGCTGCTGCGGTTTTCTGCTGGACTACCGCTGGCTGAGGCGCTGTAGCCTGCTGAGGCGCCGCCTGAACAGCTACGGCTTTCTTCGGAACTCCTGCCTGTTGAGACGCTATACCCTGCTGGGGTGCTGCCTGCTGCACCACCCGCTGCTGCCCTGTTGCCTGCTGTACCTGCTGCATAACCGGCTGAGGAGCTTTGGGTATCTGCATATTTGCAACAGGCTCGGCCGCCTGCGGCGCTGTATTTCCCATGTTTCCCACAGGGGCAGGCACGAACTGCAGGCCAAAGCCAGCATCCGTCAATGCCTGGTCCATCGCCCTGATCTGCGCACTCTCGATATACTTATCGCCGCCTTCCTCCCTGGTACAGGCTGCGGTAAAGCTGGATACGGGATTGGCATCCGTCAGTTCCAGGTACACCTGCGCCTCTATGATGGCAAGCTGTTCCGTAATGCTCAGCCTGTTCAGGCGGATCCTTCCCGTCCTGTGCGCCAGGCGGAACCACAGCTTCTTATACCGGAAATCCAGGCTCTTCTCGGCTTTCTCCGCCCCCGGCACCCTCTTCCGGCTCATCAGCTTTAAGGGGTCAAATCCCGGCACCTTATTCAGTGCCGCCACCATGGGGTCGCTCTCATACATCGTTGCTGCAAAATCACTGTTACTCATAGTCAAAGTCTCCTTCCATTAAATAAATAAGAGACGGAATGCCTTTTTTCTTCACATTTCATCTCATTTTCCACTAACCTGCATTTTTTAATTTTTCTTCCACAAACTGCGGCACCGCATCCCCGGCGCTTTTCACAAACGCCTTATAATACAGGCAGGTGCGCTCCCCCAGGAGGGTATTTCTCTTGATGTTCCCATTACGGCTGACCGCCATGTACAGCAGCCCTTTCTGCCCCACCAGGATTACTTTCTTTCTGGCACGGGTGATGCCCGTATACAGCAGGTTCCGGTACAGCATGAATTTCTGGGCCGCCACCAGCGGGATCAGCACCACATCGTACTCACTCCCCATTGCCTTGTGGATGGTGGTGGCATACGCCAGTGTCACGTTTGCCATGTCCTCCGGGGCATACTCCATCTGCCGTCCTTCGCCGAAGTCCATGCCGATGCGCATCCCCTCCGGCGTATCCTTCAGGTAACGGATAAACCCTAAATCCCCGTTGGATACCTTCTTTGTGTTCTTTGTCTGCATGATGCGGTCCCCTGTGCGGAACACCCTGCTGCCCAGGCGGATCTCCTCCTCTTCCAAGCGAAAAGGATTGAGCCTCTCCCGCAGGTTTGTGTTCAGGCTTTCCACGGAGGTCTCACCGTCCTCCCTGTAAGGGGAGAGTATCTGCACCCGCTCAATGCCGTTTTCTTCTATCTCTTTGCAGTAAAGCTCCATCAGGGTCTCCGCCGCCTGTTCCTGCGTGCGGCTATCCACCACCTTGAAATCCTCCCCGTAGTACAGCTCGGTGCTGCCTGCGTTGATGAGCCTTGCATTGTGGGCGATCCGGCTGTCCGCCGCCTGCCGGAAGATCTCATCCAGCATCGTGACGGGTATCAGGCCGCACTGGATCAATTCCCTGAACACGTTCCCCGCGCCCACGCTGGGCAGCTGGTCGGGGTCCCCTACCATGACGATCTTGGCCCCTGCCCTGACACGGGTAAAGAACTGCCTGGCAAGCCACATGTCAACCATGCTGAACTCATCCGCAATGACAAGATCCGCATCCAGGAACCTTTCCTTTACCAGGCTCCCGTCCTCATCCTCACCGCCCAGGAGCCCAAGCCCGCTGTGCATGGTGCAGGCCCCGTCAAAGCCGGTGCTCTCCGCCATGCGGCGGCTGGCCCGTCCCGTGGGTGCCATGAGCGCGATCTTCCCGTCCGGGTGCAGGAGTTTATAGACCTCCAAGATACCCTTAAGCACTGTGGTCTTTCCTGTGCCGGGAGGCCCGGTGATGATGGAAAGGCTGTGCAGGAATGCCGTGCGTACTGCGCTTTCCTGCTTTGCCGACAGGCTGAGCCCAAGCTTTTCCCTGACCTCCGCCAACTGCGGGGTGATGTCCTCCCGTGCCGGCGCTGCCAGAATCCGCAGGGCGATCTGTCTGGCCGTCTCGTCCTCCAGGGTGAACTGGCCCACGGAATAGATGCTGTCCTTCATGGATACCACTGCCCCTCCCAGGATGACGCCCTCCAGGACATCCTCCACTTCCGCTTTCTGTACCCGCAGTTCCGGAACCGGTATTCTCTTGTTTAACAGTTTCAGCGCCTCGCATACCAGGGTGTCCCTGGGCAGGAACAGGTGCCCTTTTTCCGCCCGCGCCTTGTCAAGCGCATAGTACAGCGCCCCCCTGATCCGCATGGGGGTGTTCAGGCGCCTGTCCGTGTGCTGCACGATGGCGTCCACCCTCAGGAAACCAAATCCCGAGATCCGGCACAGTTCATAGGGATTTTCTTTCAAAATCTTCACGCTGGCAGGACCCAGCTGCTGGTATATCCTCTGCGCCGTTGCCGGCGTCAGCTTAAACGGCGCCAGCAGGGTCATGATGTCCCTCAAGGCACGGCTCTCCGCAAAGGAGGTCTTAATATCCTCCAGCCTGTTTTCCGTGATGCCCCTGACCTCCAGCAGCCGCTCCGGCTGTTTCTCAAGGATGTCCAGGGCGTTCACCCCGAAACGGGCCACGATCTCCGCCGCCGTCTTTTCCCCGATGCCCTTTATGAGCCCTGAGCCAAGATACCCCTTCACACCCTCATCCGTCCTGGGCACGACTGTCTGCCACTGTTCAACCTGCAGCTGCAGCCCATACTTTCCGTCCGTCCATTCGCCGTCAAATCTCAGTTCCACCGCATCGGTGCAGGGCAGGTCATAGCCCACCGCAGTAAACCGGATCAGGTGGTCGCTGTACCTCCTTCTGTCACGGGCCTTTTCCGGTATGTCCCCGTCAGCCGTCCTGACACGGATCACGCAGTATTTGGTTGCCGGATTGCTGTAGACCGTGCTGTCATAAGTTCCTACAATACTCATATTTCCTCTCTCTCCGCCGGGGCGCCATCTTATATGCCTCCGGCTCTCATTCTGTTGTCAGGCAGCTTCTTCTGCGCTGACCTTTACCAGGAATCTCCTGTATTCCGACACGGTGACGAACCGCTCATAGATCTCCGGGTACTGGATCTTCATCCTTGAAAGGTTGTTCTTGTCTACGCCTGCCTTCCGTACCGGATTATAGGTCACGGTATAACGGAAACCGTCCCTCCGGCATTCGGCAGTGCAGCTCGTGCCCATCTCCGCAATCAGGATGGCCTTTGCCCGCTGCAACTCCTTTTCCAGTTCCTCAGAGCGTTTCTCCGCTTTTTTCTTTTCCTCCTGGAGCCGGAGGTAATACATCAGCGTTTCCGTCATGTCCACGCCAAGCTCCAGTACGGGCGCACCTGTATCCGCCGGGCCGCAGTACCGCTGTACGCTCCCCAGGATCTGTGCGCCGTCCTCCGTATAAGGCGGGGGATTTTTTGTCAGCACCTGGTTCTCCCAGAAGTACTGTTCCAGGTAGATCATTTCCTGTTCATATGCCATGTCCCTCCTGATCTCCCGGATGATGACCTCATCCTCCGTGTTGCCGTACAGGCAGCAGAAGAACACCCTGTCCGCATCCATCACCGCCATATAGTGGCGTCCCTGTGCCTCATAGTACGGCGGCACAATCTCCCTACCGTCCTGCCACCACGCATCCGTGGCGTTGTAATTGGTGGTCTTTATTTCCAGGATTGCCGTCTCACCGTCCGGCAGCCGGACAAAGTAGTCCACATCTGCCAGCATGAAGGGATACAGGGGATGCCGGAACATCTTTTTGACCTGGAAGATCTCCATGCCGCTCTTTTTGTGGAAGATCCTTGCCACCAGGCCCTCTAACAGGTTCCCCACCTCCAGGGCCACCCAGTTCTCCGGCTCTTCTTCCACAGGTGCAATATTCAGTTTGTCATAATAAACATCGCGGGCCGTCCGGAAAGGGGATATCCCCATGATGCCCGCCACGTCGCTGCCGCCGATCCCCTGGCGGCGGCAGGCAAGCCATTCTTCCCGGGACAGGTTTTCCGTGTCCACCAGCACTAAGGGAACATGCCTTGTCCTCTGTCCTACGTTTTCCGGCACCTATCATGCCCCCCTTCTCGCCCTGCGCGGAAGATTTGCTGTCCTGCAGGCCACCTGGGGACTGCGGTACTGCCCGTTTATCCCCCTGTTGTACACCTTGTAATCCGGGCGTTTGGGAGGCCGGTTCAGCCGGCTCCCCCTGTTTCTTTCCTGTTTCATTCTCTCTGCCTTCCTTTCCTGTAAATGGTTTATCCTCAAAGCCGTATCCGGCATTTGGGCAGGTTCACTGCACACGCAAAAAAGCGGGAATGACCCTGAAACCATTACCTGGCGTCCATAATTGCTTATGAACCAAAGTCATTCCCGCTATTTTATGTGGTGTGTGTAGAATAACAGAATCCGCACTCTGCAATGATTGTGCTATCACGAATAAAAAAGCCAGCAGATCACTGCCTAAAAAGGGCATAATGATACTACTGGCACAAATACAATCTTTACAACGTGTGCAATGCGGCATTTACTTCCGCTTACAACCAAAAGGCTGTATCTCCCAAAAGGGATGCGCACAAAAATCAATCACAAGATAAGATTAACGCAACATATGGGTTTTGTCAAGCTGTTTGCACAAGATATAGTGGTCGTGTGAAGTTTTATTTCCCTGTGCTGGATAAATTAATCTCACTAAATCATTTCAATTTCTGATAACTTTTTTCTGCATTTTGCAAATATAAACCACAAAAGCAGTGAACCGCTTTCATTAAATCGAAAACCATGTTCACTGCTTTCCTGTCCGTCTCATTGCACTCTGCAGTTACACCAAAACGGGCTCTTTTTTCCTTATTACGCCCTCAACTTCGTCAATGGTTTTCTCTACAATTTCTGCTATTTGTTCCGGCGTATAGCCTTTCTTGTGCATATTCATGATTATTTTTGCATTTTCAGCATCTTTAATTCCCTGCGACAAATTACACATGGCACTCACATCCTTTCTCAATTTATCATCTACTGGAATTCTATACTCATTTTTAATAATTCCTAACTTTTCATCAGTAGATAATTCCATCGACAGCAATGCACTCAGCAGACGATGCAGTTCACATTTTTCATCATGTTCAGGAAGTTCGTCTGCTATGCCTATCATAACAATATTCAGTAGGTCAAGCCCGCCTTTCCAAGGATAAGCCCCAATCAGGTCATCTTTTGACAAATGAACATACGCCATACTGTTCTCAGTCATATTCATACAAACCCATATGGAAAATACACGCCTGATGTCATTATAGTTCGTTTTAACAAAATCCCGTTCTTTCTGTGAAGAAATAAGACGACTTACATAAAACACTGCCCGGTTCAAAACGTGATAGCTTGTTGGCTCATCTTTTTGTGCCTCCAGATTGACAATAACCTGTGAAATACCGTCTTTCATTCGTACATAAAAGATAATATCAAACCGGACAAGCCCCTCATTTACCTCTACATTTTCCGTGTTCAGCCCAATAATACGCTGTCCTGTTTTCAGACTATCAGCAACAGGCTTTGCTACCGCATTTGTCAGCCCCGGCTCCACTGGAACCACGCTAATAAGCGGGTCTCCCTCAATATAAGGCGCAACGACCTCGGGTGTCATTCCCTGAAACTCATCCACAGCCTTTACTAAAATATGTGCCAGTATAATCTTGTTGCTTAACAGACGCTTGGCCTTTTCATCATATTGCGCTTCAGTATCCGCTGCATTTATTGCATTATTGATTTCTACGTTCATTGGTTTCCTCCTTCTGCATCTGTTCGAAACACATGGGGCATACACAGAAGGCACATGAACTCGCTATTATTATACCCCGAAATTTCTCCCGAATCAACCAACATTTTCTACCTATCCGTTCTGAGCATATCATGTCCTCCATAAATTCTTCTCACAGATTCTACAAGCAGAATTCGCAGTTATTCCAGCAATGTTGCTTTATCCATTTTCTTTAAATAATTTGGTTTCTCAACTTTCGGTTTCTCTATCTATCCGAACAACATTATAATATAATGTACCTTCCTCTATATAATAATTTATCCTTAAATCGTTATAATAAAACGATGCCCAATAAAATGCCTGCAAAATAGGATGCCTTAAATCCACATTGTCTTCTCCCAGCAAACGCATAGTCTCAAGACAAGCTTCTTTAAATTTTTCTCGATAATTCTCATCCTCAAGATTTTTCACAATTTGCAAAATATCATTCCATGCTTCAGCAATTTTCCCCCTTTCTGCCACATTGGCAATATCATATTGATCCCTGACATGCAATGCCACTGTTGGAGTAATTGCGGCATAAAACCTGTATTGCATCATCCGATTTATTATATCAAACAATCTCATAATGGGTATCCCAAGTAAACATAGGAAATCTGCTATGCCAGCAGCATCTGCTTTTGCTGACTCTAACTTTGTCAAACCTGCCACCAGCATTTCTCCAGTTATTAAAACAGCCCCTCTTGTATGTGCAAGCGCAAGCGCATCATAATCGCTGATTCCAATAATCTCCATGATATCCTTGCTTTGCAACTCCTGAATTATTATATCATGCATATTTTCGATAATTGAAAAACCTGATATGAACTTTCTAAATCCAATAGCCTGACGGATATTTTCTCGCTTAACATCTTCTCCCGACTCAAAAAATTGCACTTTCTCATCCCGAACAGCTAACGAAGCTACAATTTCCCTGTTATTGCTCTTATATATAGCATCTGCCTCCCGTTCAGCTTCCACCACTGCGGAATACGGAACCATTATAGAATCACGGCATAATTCTTTGGAATCAATTCCCAATTTGTACATCTCCACTAATGCTGTGTAGGTTACCACATATTCTCTACCATCATATTTTTTTGCTGGTAATATATATTCTCTGACTATCACAGAAGAATCATCCATTATAACCCGCATTAACTGCCCGTATTCCAGATTCACAAACGACTTCAGCGCAAAAACAGTCAACGGAGATTGAGAAAAATCCATATATGCTTGTTCCCAATCCTTGTCATTCCAGCCGGGATGCTCTCTGTAGGTCTCAATAATTCCTTGCAGCATCTCTTCAGCATTTTTTCCAGTAATAGCCCATGCCCGGTTTCGCCTGATCATACTTTCCAGACAAACATGAAAGTAAAATGCCTCTATAGAGCCAATACGAACCAATTTATACAAACTACCCTTAAAATCAATCACATCTCCAATAGAAAGACGCATATAATTCATATTAATAGCGTCGTCAATATGTATGTGCCACGCATCCTTCCACCGATATTCTACCTCTGGTAATATTTTTTCCTTATAAATGCAAAATGTCTGTCTTGTATGATCCTGCTGATTTTTAGCAACAAAAAAAGTATTCTCCTTTACGCGGCTGAGCGTGCTGTTACTCTCGGAATCATCTCCAAGAAAAAACTTGCTCGCAACATCAAAAAGTTCTTCATTATCCACTGTCGATATGAGCATTGACTGCATCGCCAGTTTTCTCGCCTCATTGAAATTTCCCTTAATATACTCTGTCTCAGCCGCCAACATCAAAACCCTTACGTTATTAAACTCTTTTGCATGAGCAAGTATCTTGTCATCAACAGAGCGTTTATAATTTAAAGAAACGGAAAGCAGCAAGTCCATAATCCGTACATCATTTTTCAGATCATCATAATGTCCATTTATTTCAGTAAGAGCTTCTATCTGATGTCCGCTATTCATATAGGCTTCGATCTTCCTATAAGTCATGTCCAAATTATCTGCAACTATTTGTTCAAGACCTGCTATTATACTTATTGCTTCCGTATATTTCTTTTCCTTAATCAAAATATCCACCAATGATTTTCTTCCGTAAATACCTACTGATTTACATTCATCATCCCTCATTTTAGCAATGGCCGAATTTACCGCCCATTGATGCTCATCATCCGTTTCAGACATTTGGTATGCTCTAACCCAAAATTCAATATAATCAGAATAAGTCTTTTCATGTTCTTTCAACAGCTTCAGTGCATCCTGATTTCCCAAAACACATTTGGTAGCAATAACTGTATATTCAAATATTTCAAAACTCTGATCCAATAACCATTTTACCTGATTAATTACATCTAAAGCTTTCTGATCATCTTTAAGACTTGCGCAGTAATTAATCAAAACCCAATATTGCCCCGTGCGGAGAACAAATCTAATTACGCTGTCTTGACTGGCCCTCCCTTCTTTTATCTCCCGAATAAATTTATATGCTTCGATTTCCGGAAGTTCAGCAATTTTATTTGGAATGGAATCCAATATATTATTTATACCTGCATCCTCTGCCAATAACATTCCTTTTATCAAGGATACATAAAAACGCTTTTGTAAATCTATTTGCGCATGATTAAAAATATTGATACTTTCCTTCATCTCATCAAAATATTTGCAGAATATATCAGAATTTACACACTTTTTATCACTATCAAAAGCAATCACTTCGTTAAGGTAATGTTCCCATATGTAAAGTTGATCAACAAAATTAGGTTGTTGAACCAATTCTGCAATCGTTTTTGAAAGGTTACATATGGGCAGTATATTCAATTTTAAAACACAAAGACGCTTAGTAAGCCATTCTTCTGTTTCCAATCCAGCAACAATTTCACAGTTATAACTAGTAACATTATTTTGCCTCGTCTTTGATTCAGTAATCACATCCTCCAAATGGCCTGAAGCAATAGATATAGCAATTTTTTTCAAAGTCGGATCTGATATTAATTCCAGATAAGGATTCAATTTATCTGGCTTAAAAAAATTATGGAGAATCAACAGGCGAAACACATCATCTCTTAAAACTACATTTTTAATATTCCCACATAAAATCAGCGGCGCTCCTGTTAAAACATTATAGTCAGATAAAACCGCAAGCTTAATCTTGACTGCATTTTCCAAGTCATCATTCTTTCCTGCAAGCACCGAAAGAAAACTAAATACCTTTGTAAGTTTTCCTTCCCATATTGCACCTGACAAAATTTTATATACATCCTCAATAACTATAGAGTCCGTTATTTGATCCTGATGTGTGAGTTTTTCCTCAAGTTCGTCAATTTTGGAACTAATATCCCTAATCCCTGCATCAAGTTTGACATTGCTTTGCTGGCTTTGATACAAAATTAATTTTTCACCTTTAGTAGTTTCTTCAGATAATATTTCTTTGCAAAGAACTAAAACACCATAAAACAGATCT
>CAZAMX010000012.1:0-19841 GCA_964486095.1 uncultured Acetatifactor sp.
CAGAAGCTTTAAAAGCTATCAGGATGATCTGGGCATGCGGTTTGCCAAGGACCATGATACCAGCCTGACCATGATCCATATCAACCTGCAGAATTTTAAATACCGGGAGATTTCCGAAAAAGGGCTGGCGAGCCTGGATAACCTTTTTAAGGCCCTGAAGGAAAATGTGGGGGATAAGCATTTGATCCTGCGTTTTTTGTATGACTGGGACGGGAAAAATATGCAGTATGAGCCGGACAGCATGGACACGATTTTAAGGCATATTGAACAGGTAAGTCCCTGGCTGAAGGAGAATCAGGAGCAGATCTTTTTGCTGCAGGGGTTGTTTATCGGCAGCTGGGGAGAAATGCACAGTTCAAAATTTTTAGGCCAGGAAAATTATCAAGTTCTCGCCAACGCCTTATATGAGGCCACGGCGGACAGTACCTATCTTTCCGTGCGTATGCCTGCCCAGTGGCGTATGATTACGGAAATTGCGGACCCGGAGCAGGTAGTCAGAGAGGACGGAAGCCTGGCTTCACGGCTGGGGCTGTTCAATGACGGAATGCTGGGCAGCTGGAGCGATTACGGGACCTATGGGGATCAGACCAGGGAAGAGCATGGAGATTTTACCTTCTGGAACCGTCAGGAGGAGCTGGCATTTCAGGACATTTTGTGTAGAACGGTGCCCATCGGCGGAGAAATCATGAATCCTAATAAATACAATGATTTTGAAAATGCTTTACAGGATATGAAGGCCATGCACGTTACCTACGCCAATCGGGATTTCGACACAAAAGTGTTTGACAAATGGGCGCGGACTACCGTCAGCGAGGACAGCTGCTTTAACGGCATGGACGGACTGACCTATATGGAGCGGCATTTGGGTTACCGCCTGGTGCTGCGGGAAACGGCGTTTGACTATGACTGGAAAAAGGATCTGCTGACGGCGGAGATAACCCTGCAGAACGTGGGATTTGCTCCCATATACAGAAAAGCGCAGGTGGAGCTGGTACTGTACGACGCAGGAAACGGGCGGGAATATGCTTATACTCTGGGGCCGGAGCAGGATATTCGTGATCTGGCGGGAGGAACCATGTCCGATGAGCTGAAAGCCCTGCGCTGGGAGCTGCCGCTGGGCGGAATGCCCCAGGGAGAGCTGGAGATTTATTTCCGCATAGCGGATGAGCTGTCAGGGGAGATGATTTTTTTGGGCAACGAGCAGGACCCTGACAAGAGAGGATACCGAGTGGGTACGCTGCGCCTGGGAGAAGCAGAGGAGCTTTTGGAGATTTGGAAGCAGGAGCTTCCGGACTGGCTGTTTGGTATTCTTGAAAAAGAAGGTTGAGGCAATCTATGCAGAAGATTGATTTTGTAGTGACCTGGCTGGATGAGAGTGATCCGGACTGGCTGAAAAACAGGAAAAAATTTGCCCCCGGAGAGGGGGAGGACGGAAGAGCAGAGAGGTATCGGGACTGGGGGCTGTTCCGCTATTGGTTTCGCGGGGTGGAGCGGTTTGCCCCCTGGGTGCGGAAGGTGCATCTGGTCGTCAGCGGGCGGGCGCCGGAGTGGCTGAATACGGCCTGTCCCAAGCTGCATGTGGTGAGGCATGAAGAATTTATTCCCGGGGAATATCTGCCCACCTTTAACAGCAATGTGATAGAGATTTACCTGCACCGCATAGAAGGGCTGGCAGAGCAGTTCGTCTATTTTAATGACGATATGTATCTGATCAACAAGGTGAAGCCGGAGTACTTTTTTTATGACGGCCTGCCCTGCGATATGCTGGCGCTTCAGCCGGTGGTGGCAAACCCGGACAATCAGGTAATGTCTCATCTGTTTTTAAATAATGCGCTGGTGCTGTCCAAATATTTTGATAAGCGTAAGAATATGCGCCGCCAACCCTTTCATTTTTTCCATTTGGGGTATCCGCCGTTGTATTTCTGTTATAATCTGCTGGAGCTTTCTTTTCCGCTTTTTACAGGCTTTTACACGGTGCATGGTCCCATGCCCTTTTTGAAAAGCACTTTTGTGGAGCTTTGGGAAAAGGAGGGAAGGGCCCTGAGGGAGATGTCCGGTAACAGGTTTCGGAGCGAGGCGGATCTGACGCCTTATCTTTTCCGGGAATATCAGAAGCTGGCAGGACGTTTTCACGCAAAAAACATTCAAAGAGATTTTCAATATTTTTCTGTTTCAGGCCATGTGGACAAGCTGCTGCGCACGGTCAGAAAGCAGAAAAAAAGGATTATCTGTATCAACGACGTGTCTTCCCTGCGGGAGACAGAGAAGATTAAGAACTCGATTCGAGAGGTATTTCAGGAGATACTGCCTGAGGCTGCCGCATTTGAACGAGAGGGGAAAGCCGGTTCTTCGGCGGAATGAGAGGCGGAAGTGGCAGGAAAGAGCAGAACCGAATATTCGGCGCGAAATGCAACGGTGGCAATGTGTTCCAGAATTCTGGCCATGCTTGCGGGATTTGTGGCAAGAGTGGTGTTTACCCATACCTTAAGCGAAGAGTATGTGGGGATTAACGGACTGTTCACCGATATATTGAATGTACTTGCCCTGTCGGAGCTGGGGGTGGGGACGGCTATTACCTTTGCCCTCTACAAACCCATTTCCGAGGGGAATATAGAAAAGCAAAAGTCCCTGATGCGCATGTACCGCGATTTTTACCGGGGCGTGGCGGGGACGGTGCTGGGGTTAGGGCTGCTGCTGATCCCTTTCCTGGGGTATCTGTTCAGGGATCAGCCGGAGGTTGAGCATCTGACCCTGATTTATCTGCTGTACCTTGCCAATTCCGTGCTTTCCTATATCTTTGTCTATAAACGGACTTTAGTTGACGCTCACCAGCTCAGCTATATCGGCGTACTTTATCAGACCATGTCCTGGTTTGCTCAAAGTCTGATCCAGATCGGTGTGCTTCTGTTTACGGGAAATTTTATGCTATATGTGTCGGTGATGGCACTATGCACTGTCGCCAATAATCTGTGTATCTCTGCCAAGGCGGACAGGCTGTATCCTTATCTGCGGGACAGGGAGGTGCAAAAGCTTCCGGAGGAAGAGAAAAAAGGAATATTCCGCAATATCCGGGCCATGCTTATGCACAAGGTCAGTACGGTGATTGTGAATAACACGGACAATCTGCTGTTGTCCGCTCTGGTGGGAATCCGCAGCGTGGGCTGTTATACGAACTATTTTTTGATTATCGGTTCCATTCAGCAGGTGCTGACCCAGATGTTCGGCGGCATTACGGCCAGCGTGGGAAACTTAGGCGTGGAGAGTGATTCGGGAAGGATCAGAAAGATCTTTGAAGCCACTTTCTTTATGGGGCAGTGGGTGTACGGTGTAGTTGCCATCTGTCTTTACGGGGTCTTGAATCCTTTTGTGGAATTGTTTTTCGGCAGTCAGTATGTGTTTTCAAAATATATTACCCTGGTGCTATGCGTGAATTTTTACATAACGGGTATGCGGCAGCCCACTTTAATCTTTCGGGATTCCCTGGGAGTTTTCTGGTATGACCGGTATAAGTCTCTGATAGAGGCCGCCATTAACCTGGTGGTTTCCCTGATTCTGGGAAGGAGCCTTGGAACCATAGGGGTATTTATCGGCACTACGGTCAGCATTGTGACGACCTCCCTCTGGGTAGAGCCTTATATGCTGTATAAGCATAAATTAAATTGTTCGGTGAAAACCTATTTTTGGCGTTATGCACTGTATGGGACGGTGACGCTGGCGCTATGGATTTGTGTGGATCTTTTTTGCCGCCGGATCACGGGAACGCTGTTTGAGATGTGTGCGTTACGGCTGGTGTGCTGCCTTGGCATTACAAATCTGGTGTATCTTATACTTTATCACAGGACGAAGGAATTTCGGCTGTTAAAGGCAAAAGCGCTGGGAATCATTAAAAATATTGCAAATAAGAGGCGATGTAAATAAGAAAATTATAGGAGTCGGACTGCAAATGGAGATCGGTAAGGAAGAGAAGCTGCTGCTGGCGCTGTTAAACGAGGGATTAAGGGTAAAGGAGCCTGTAAAAAGTAAAATATTGTCGGAGGCAGACGGTCATGCCTTAAGCCAAATTGACTGGGATAAGCTGGAGAATACTGCCCGCAGGCATTCCGTGCTTTCCCTGTTATGCTATCCCTGCCTGGGAACGGAAGAGATTCCGGAAAAATTCAGAACGTCGGTGCAAAAGGAAGCCAGGGGGATCGTACTGCAAAATTACCGCCTGCTGCTGGCGGGCAGAGATATGGTGGAGCTGCTGGCGGAATCGGGTATTCCCACAGCGGTATTGAAGGGAGCTGCGGCCGCCCGTTCTTACCCGGAGCCGGAGCTGCGCAAGGCGGGGGATATTGACCTGCTGGTGGCGCCGGAGCGCCTGGAAGAGGCCTGTAAGGTATTGGAGAGACTGGGATGCAGGGCGGCACAATGGCAGCCTGCCCTGCATCATGTGGCTCTTTGGACAGCGGATGGGATCGAGGCAGAGGTGCATACCATGCTGGCGGAGCCCTTTGACAATGAGCAGATTAATCTGTATCTGAAACGGAAGCTGCCGGAATGTCTTGAGCGTCTGAGCCGGCGTCAGGTCATGGGAGTGGAACTGCCCATGCTGGATTACGGGTATCATGCCTATGAGCTGCTGCTGCACATGCTGCAGCATTTCCTGCGTTCGGGGTTCGGGCTGAGATTTCTCTGCGACTGGGTGGTGTTGTGGCGGGAGGACATACCGGAGGCAGAGCGGAAAAGATACCTTGAGCTGGTGCGTGAGAGCAGATTGAAGGGCTTTTCCGATATGGTAACGGCAGCCTGCCGCGATTATTTGGGGTTGGAAGAGAGCAGGATTGGCTGGATGGAGCTTCCTGCGCGGATAAGTGCCAAAGAATTTATACAGGAGGTTCTGGAGGCGGAAGAATTCGGCAAGTCTTCCGGAGAACGTATGGTGATGCTGCGGAAACCCGGGCTGTCAGGGTATGTGCTGGAATTTCATCATCAGATGCACTTAAATTTCCCCAAGGCCGGAAGGTGGTTCCCGCTTTGGCCTGTTCTTTGGACCGTAACGCTGGTGCGGTTTTTACGAAACAACAGGAAGATCAGAGGGGTTTCGGGGCGTATCATCCTGCGGAAGGCATCGGAACGCAGCAGGGTGATGGAACAGATGAAGCTGTGGAAGTAAGGAAATCAACTTTCCAGCCATTGATCTATGGCAGTCCGGACGGTTTCCACAGCCTGAGTCTCCTTTGTACAGTACAGGCGGTAGACAAGAATATGAGGATAAAGATCCTGCGCGGCCTTCAGATTCAGAACGGCCTGTGTGTCTGTCCAGGAGGGGGAGATCAGGTGCTGGGCAATGGCCAGCTGTCCTTCCTCGGGGGAAAGCTGTTCCACATGGTTTTCGGGGGCCTGCTTCAGAAAAATGATGCCGCCCAGGGGCCAGGTGCCGGGGGTGGAAATTTCAGAGGTGCCGCACCAAGGCAGACCATGTACTGCAGGGGCGTGGGGAACATGGCAGTCTAAAAGATTCAAGTCACCGTTGATGAGAGGAACCTGCAGAAAAGAGCGCCAAAGATGAGTGTGAGTGCTTTTTCCCGCGCCGGAATGCCCGGAAAACAGCCAGATATGCTTCCGGTAAAGCAGGGAAGCAGAATGCAGTGCGAACAGGCATTTCTTCTGGGCAAGGTAGAGAAAGCACAGACGGAGAGCGTGAAAAATATCTTTTACAAAGATTTGGGAAGGAGATCCGGCCGCATAGAGAATGACCTTTGAGCCATCAAAAGAAAGCCATGCTTCCAGAGGGCTTTCTGCAGCGGGGAAGATCAGAACATAGCGGTCTGTGTTTTTCAACACGATCAGCTGATCACTGCGCAGCAGAGCCTCCCCCAGAGGGTGTGAGGGAGGAAGGGCAGGCCGAAGTTCTATGCTCTGGTCGATAGGATCCTTTTCTAAAAATACCGTGGCAAAAGGAGAAAGGGCAGAGGAAAAATAATCTGCGGGGCCGGTGAGAGCCAGGGTCAGACCGCCGATGCGTAAGTATAGTCCGGGTGATTTTTGGGGAAGGTGCAGAGGATCATCCTCAAGGATCTTAAGGAGGCGCAGTTTCTCTATAAACTGCAGTATATCCGACTTAAGTCTTGGCAGCTCATCTTTATCTGCCTGAAAATGAGCGGCACAGAGCGTAATGATTTCTTCTTCAGAAATTTCCCTGGCCAACAGTTTCCATACATAAGCGCCGGTCTCATTGAGCCTGACGCCCCGCCGCATATCGGCGATTCCCTGTCCAAAGGGTAAAAGATAAGGTGTTCCATTGAGATTGTGAAGTAAATAATCAGTAGTTTGTTTCATTTTATGAACAATTTTCCTTTACATGATAATTTTGTATTTATTTTATCTTTTTTGACGAAAAATAGCAAGGATTATGAAACGCTGCATAAATTAAAGTAGACAAAATAAAAAAGTGTGGTAACATAGTAGTAGTGGGATTTTTGCAGTTATGGATTTACTATGATATATCTGGTGAAGGGGGAATGATAATGGGACGTCTTGAATGGAGCAACAGATATAAAATAGGAGTGGATTTTATTGATAAAGAACATCAGACGCTTTTTTCGACCATGAATAAATTGCTTGCAATCAGCGAAAGTGAAGCCAAAAGTGAATGGGCTTGTCGTGAGGGCGTAAAGTATTTAAAAAATCATACCGTGGAGCATTTTGAGCATGAAGAGAAATATATGCAGGCGATTCAATTTGACGGATACGAGATACACAAGCGCCTGCATGATGATTTCCGATTTAATACGCTTCCGGCATTGGAGGAAGAATTGGAGAGGACGCAGTATTCGGAGGATTCCATTCGGCATTTTCTGGGTGTCTGTATCGGCTGGGTGATTGCCCATACTCAGACGGAAGATCAGACGATAGGAAAGGGAAAGCCTATTTGCAAGCGGGAGAACTTGCTGCCGGGCAAAGAGGTGGATGCGCTTCAGACGGTGATCATTCAGCTGGTTCAGGAGTTATTTCACCTGAAAGCAAAACTGATCAGCGGGCAATATGCAGGGGAAAATTTCGGAAAGGTAATCTGTTGCCGGTTTTCTTATCGCGGGGAGAAAAAGGATAAGTGGGATGTTACGCTGATCTTTGAAGAGGCGCTTGCGTTAAAGATCGTGGGCAGGATATTGAACGCGGAGTATCCGAAGATTGACGATATGGTGGTGAATGTGATCCGTTATATCTCACGTCAGTTTTTGGAGCAGATCAGGGAGAGCTTTCCGGCAATTGACCTTATGACGCTGGATAAAGAGTCCCTGTTGACGCATGAGCAGCTGGTAAAGGTTTATGAAAGGGAAGATCCGCTCTGCAGTCTTCTGTTTGACACGAACGAAGGATACTTTGCATTCAGTGCGGCCACTGCCGGCGGTGTCGGGGGAAAAATCGTATCTGTAATCGATCATAAGCATGCGATGGATGTGATTCAGGACTATTTGGACAAAGAAAAGGAAGAGCAGGCAAAGGCAAAGCGGAAAATTCTGATAGTAGACGACTCGGAGTTTATGCGTGCAAATATCCACAAGATACTTGACGACGACTATGAAGTAATAGAAGCCGGTTCCAGTATATCAGCGATTAAAAAGATAGCGATAAATCGTCCGGATTTGGTGTTGCTGGATTATGAAATGCCTATCTGCGACGGAAAACAGGCTTTGGAGATGATTCGTTCGGAGACAGACATGGCCAATACGCCGGTATTTTTCCTGACCGGCAGGGGAGACAGGGAAAGCGTTAAGAACGTGGTGGCATTAAAACCGGAAGGGTATCTGCTGAAAACAATGTCGGATGAAGAGATTAAGGGAAATATTGATAAATTTTTCTCAAAGAGGGGTGACTAGATTAATTGTTATAAGGAGCTACCGCTATGGAATTATCCGAAAAAAGAATGTACACATCAGAAGATTACTGGAATCTGCCGGAGGGACAACGGGCAGAGCTAATCGATGGTCGATTATATAACATGGCCCCTCCGAGCTATATACATCAAAAGCTGGTCATGGAATTGTCCGGCGTTATCAGGGACTATATAAAGGTAAATGAGGGGAAATGTGAAATCATTCCAGGACCTTTTGCCGTCAATCTGGATGCCGACGAAGCAAACTGGGTGGAGCCGGATATTTCGGTTATTTGTGATAAAGGAAAGCTCACGGAACGGGGCTGTAAAGGAGCGCCTGATTTTATTGTTGAAGTGGTGTCGCCATCCAGCCGTAAGATGGATTATTCCAATAAAAATACCCTGTATTCAGATGCCGGTGTACGGGAATATTGGATTGTTGATCCTTTGAAGAAGGTTACCACCGTGTACCGGTACGAGGAAGACGCAGCACCGACTATCATTCCTTTTGACCAGGTAATAGAGGTTGGCATATACAGTGGATTGAGTATCAATGTTTCAGATCTTCTTTCCGGCTGGCAGGAAAGAAAATAGTCGCGGCAGCTTTCCGGAATCTGACAGAAGGCTGAACTTAAAAAAAGTTTTGATTTTTTTGGGGAATTTCCTTGTTTTTACCGAGACAATATGTTAATATAATGTCAAGCAGATAGATTTTTTATGATGGTGATAAAATGATTGCTGGTTATTGTGAAATGCAATTGGAATAGGGATATGGAAGAATGAAAAATTATGAAAAGCCGGTAGTGCTTTCAAATGAAGATCTGGCAGAAGGGGTATACGCAGCAAGCGGAGCCGTTGATTCATCCGGAGCAGGTGTTGCGGGCAGTTCGGCATCGGTTACAAATGTGAGGCTTACATCTTCAGGTAATGCTTATTACAAGGTAAACACCTATGAGGTAACGATAAAAAATAACGGAAGGGAAGACCTGGCGGGATGGACAGCAAGTGTTTCGGTTACTTCCGGAACGGCCGTTGCGGCAACAACCTATAATACATGGCTGGCAGCCGTATCATATGGAAACGGCATTATTACAATAAAACCCGGCGAGGGAGGAACAGTCATCGGTGCCGGCCAGGAAATCACGGTTGTTTTGGCAGTATCCTATAGCAGCGATGAAGTTACGGTCGGGTGATTACGGCTTAAAAGAACAAATTAACAGTTTGGTTTGGACTGTTAAATATGGCAGCATGGCAGGCATAAAAATATTCATTGATATTGTTTCGGAGTTGTGTCCACACTGCATTCACAAGCTCCGGGAGGGATAAAGCAGTGTAGAAATGGGGGAACGCGAAATGACAAACTACGAAAAGCCGGTAGTATTGGCAAATGAAGATGTTGCGGAGGGGGTATATGCAGCGAGCGGGGCAGGCGGAGGCGAAAATTGCTATACGGTTACTGCATATATTACCCAAACGCCGCAGTTAGGCAATGAAAGGTATACGATTCATGTCGATGGTCAGCACAACACAACAACACATCATAGTTCCGGGCAGGTACTGGTGTTGAGCTTTAATATGCCAGTAACGTACAGTAGCAGTAACGGAACCTTAAGCGGCGGCGACGGCACTGCTGAACTGAGAATCAGTTATTCGTATCATAATAACAGTGTGGACAATATCGGACTGGGTGATGTCTATGTGTCTGCCGGTGAGGGCCTGGCGGTTACGGGCGCAAGGTTGGAATGTAATTATTCCTGTGACCAGCATAGTGGTCTTCCTAATTATCCTGGCTAAGCGAAAATGCTATGCTATAAAGTATTTATTTCACAAGAAACCGAAGCAGCATTGCCTATAAATAACTGGTAGTGCTGCTTTTTTTGCATAATCAGTACTTATGTTTTTAACGGCAGGCTGCAGTTTTTTCGACGAAGGAGTCCGGCATGGGGGTTAAGGAACGGGCAAAATTTTATATGGGTCGCATCCGGGCAGGCCGTCTTCAGGAGATGCTGCGCCAGATTAAGTGGATTTACGGATACGCACGCCACTATTGGCTGGCCATGATCTTTTACACCCTGCTGGGTCTGACCGGGACGGTGGTATCCTTGTTATCCAGTTTTGTCTCAAAGGATTTGGTGAATATCATCACCGGCTATCAGGCAGGAGAGCTTGTGAAGACCTTTGCCGCCATGATCGGCTTAGGAATCGGCAGTACCCTGATGAATCAGATTTCCAATTATGCGTCCTCCTGGATCGGTATGAGGGTGGATTCGGAGATCAAATCCGATATTTTTGCCAAAATTCTGGTGACGGACTGGGAGTCATTGACCCAGTACCATACCGGGGATCTGCTGACACGCTGGGGCAGTGACGCCTCCAACATTTCCAACGGAGTCCTGAACTTTATTCCCAACCTGATTATATATCTGTTCCGTTTTGTCAGTGCGCTGGTGGTGGTGGTGGTCAATGATGTATCCTTTGCTGTTTTTGCGTTTTTAGGGATGCCGGTTAGTTTGCTGCTTTCCAAGACCCTGATGAGACGTATGGTGAATAATAATAAACGCAGCGCTGCTATGGGGGCAGAAATGTCCGGCTTTAATCAGGAAACCTTTTCCAACATCCAGACGATCAAGGCCTTTGATTTGATCCCATTTTATACAAATAAGCTGAAGCGGCTCCAGGCAGACTATATCAGTATGCGCCTGGAATTTCAGAGGATGTCCATGGGAACGTCCCTGCTGTTGTCCGTAGTCTCTATGCTGGTTTCTTATGCGGCTTACGGCTGGGGAATTTACCGGGTGTGGAGCGGGGCTATCGACTATGGTACTATGACCCTGTTTTTAAGCCTGTCCGGTACCTTAACAGGAACGCTGCATAATCTGACCTCTCTGGTACCCTCCGTTATCAGTCTGACTACCTCGGCAGGGCGGCTGATGGACATTGTGGAGATGCCCCAGGAAGACCACAGCCAGGATAAGGCGGCAGCTGAGTTTGAAAGACGTCACAGAGATGAGGGAGTATCTCTGCGGCTGACAGATGTAAATTATGCCTACCGAGGGGGAGAGGCGGTTTTTGCCGGAGCCTCTATTGAAGCCAATCCTCATGAAATTATCGCCCTGGTAGGGCCTTCGGGAGAGGGAAAGACTACCATGCTGAGATTGCTGCTTTCTTTGATTTCTCCAAATGAAGGGAGTATCTGCGTCTTTTCCGGAGAGGATGAATTGGAGATGAGTCCGTCCACCAGGAAGCTGTTCTCCTATGTGCCTCAGGGAAACACCATGTTTTCCGGTACCATTGCGGAAAATATGCGGAATGTAAAGCCGGATGCTACGGATGAAGAGATTGTGGAGGCCTTGAAGATGGCGTGCGCCTGGGAATTTGTAAGCCGGCTTGGTGACGGTATTCATGCCAAGGTGGGAGAACGCGGAGGCGGTTTTTCGGAAGGACAGGCCCAAAGGCTTTCCATTGCCCGGTCGCTGATCCGCAAGTCTCCCATCCTGTTGATGGACGAAGCAACCTCGGCCTTGGATGTGGCTACGGAAAGAACTGTTTTGAAGAATATTCTGCGGGATTCTTATCCCCGCACCTGTATTCTGACCACGCATCGGCCTACAGTCTTAAGCATGTGCAGCCGGGTTTACGCCATAAAGGACAAACAATGTATCTGCCTTGTACAGGAGCAGATTGACGAGATGGTACGGAACTTTTAGACAGGGAGGACCCGGCATAAAAGGGAACCTCGGAGAAAAAAACAAAATTTTGAGGGCTGGCAGATGGAAGAGAAGGGTATCAATATAGAAGCGCTCCTGGCAGCAGGTAAAAGCATACGCATTCATCCTCAGGGCTACAGTATGTATCCTCTGTTTATTCCCGGCAGGGATGAGGCAGTCATAGCGCCGGCAGAAGGGGAAGCGTTGAAAAGGGGAGATGTGGTGCTTTACCGCAGGGAAGGCAGCATTCTGGTACTGCATCGGATCTGGAAGCGGACCGCAGAAGGCTTTTATATGGTGGGAGACAATCAGAAGGAGTTGGAAGGTCCCTTAAAGAGGGAGCAGATTAAGGGGGTTCTGTGCCAGGTGATACGCAAGGGGAAATGCTTTTCCGTAAAAAATCCCCTCTATCGCCTGCCGGCGGCTGTCTGGCTTAATTTACGGCCCCTTAGGCCTGCTTTGTCAAAAGCGGCGGCCAGGGTGAAAAAGGCTTTTCGTTCCTTGCAATTCCTTTCCAAATAGTGTAACATGAAATAGTATTTAGGCTTTTACTTAAAAAGAACAGCAAAGATAAGAGGATTGATATGGAAAACCAAAATTTTCAGGGAACCGGGGAATATGTAGCCAGTGAGGAGCTGATGGCCAGTGTCAATATCGCCATGGCACTGAAAAAACCGCTCCTGATTAAGGGCGAGCCGGGCACCGGCAAGACCATGCTGGCAGAGGCGGTGGCAAAGTCGCTGGGCAAGCGGCTGATTATCTGGAATATCAAGTCCACCACCAAGGCCCAGGAAGGCCTGTATGTCTATGACACCATTCAGCGCCTTTATGACGGGCAGTTCGGTGAGGAAGGCGTGAATGATATTGCCAGATATATTAAGCTGGGAAAGCTGGGAGAGGCTTTTGACAGTGAGGACCAGGTGGTACTCTTAATTGACGAGATCGACAAGGCAGATTTGGAGTTCCCCAATGATCTGCTGTGGGAGCTGGATCAGATGGAGTTTTATATCAATGAGACAAAGCGTACCGTAAAGGCAAAGCAGCGGCCCATTGTGATTATTACCTCCAATGCGGAGAAGGAGCTGCCGGACGCATTCCTGCGCCGCTGTATTTTCCATTATATTGATTTTCCGGACAAGGAGCTGATGGAAGAGATTGTGAGGGTTCATTTTCCCGATGTGGAAGAAAATCTGCTGAAAAATGCCATGGATGTTTTTTATAATATCCGCAGCATTCGTGACATCCGCAAGAAGCCCAGTACCTCTGAGCTGATCGACTGGATCAACGCCCTGCAGATCGGCGGGATACCTGCAGAGAAGATCAAGGCGGCCCTGCCCTTTATCGGTGTAGTTGTAAAAAAGGATGAGGACATGGAGCTGGTGAAACAGGATAAGGGGAATCTTTGAGTATGAATAATTTTTTAAGGCAGGCAAATGAATTGCTGCAGGATCATGGTTTTGAGTATGCTTTTTGCGGGGGATGGGCAATAGATTTATTTATCGGGAAAGAAACGCGAAGGCATGGCGATATTGATATTTTAGCGTATTGGCAGGAGAGGGACGCAATTATTGAATATATGCAGTCTCTTGGGTTTCAGGTATATGAAATGATGGGCGGTGGGAAAGCACATCATATTACCGATGTTCATGATCAGTTAAAATGGAAAAGAAACATTTTCTGCTTTACACAAGATTGTGAGATGGTGTGCCTGTCAGCGACAAATGAATCAGGTATCTATTTTGTTGATTTCAGGCATATAGGACAGACGAAATTAAATTTTGTAGAGTTTTTATTCAATGACAAGGATGATAAAGATTTGCTGTATGCCCGTAACCATGATGTTAAGCTGGCATTGTCCGATGCTTTTTTGATTCGGGATGGTTTGCCATATTTAGCGCCGGAAATGTGCCTGCTTTATAAGTCCACGGATACTGAAAGAGAGGGCTATCAAAGTGACTATGACAATGCCATGATGAATATGAGCCAACGGCAAAAACGCTGGCTTGAAGAAGCCTTGGCAGTCATGTACCCGGAAGGCCATAAGTGGAGAAAATGAGCACAAGGACAGTTTGCGGCAAAGAAAATGTGGTTTTTGTGAAATAAGGAAGATATAAAAGAGGACAGGAAATGTTTATTGATTTCTTTGACACCCTGCGGGCCAAAGGGCTGCGCGTGACACTGGGAGAATTCCTGACCCTCCAGGACGCTCTGGACCAGGGGCTGTGCGGCAGTTCCCTGACGCAGTTTTATTATGTGGCCCGAATGATTCTGGTGAAAAGCGAGACGGATTTCGATAAATTTGATATGGCTTTTGAAGAGTGCTTCAAGCCCGCCCAGAGGGAGACGGAGGTGGGCAAGGAAATGCTGCGCTGGCTGGACAAGTCTGATATGCTGGAGCTGGCCCATGAGGAAGCAAGAGCCCATCTGAACCAGATGGAGGACATCCAGGTGGACAAGGAGGATGTGGAAGAGACCTTTAAGCAGCGCCTGAAGGATCAGAATGAAGAACACAACGGCGGCAGCTTTTGGATCGGTACCATGGGTAAGACCTCTTTTGGCAATATGGGCGGCAATGTGGGCGGTGTCCGGGTAGGCGGCCAGACCGGTTACCAGTCAGCTTTTTCCGTGGTGGGAGCAAGAAAGTATCGAGATTTTCGGGATGATCGGGTGCTGGATAACAGGCAGTTTCAGATGGCGTTTCGCAAGCTCAGACAGTTTTCTTCCCGTCTGGATATACCGGAGTCGGAGTTGGATATTGACGGTACCGTAAACAAAACCTGTAATAACGGGGGATGCCTGCAGATCGTGATGCAAAAGCCCAGGAAGAACGCGGTAAGGCTGCTTCTGCTTATGGATTCCGGAGGAACCATGATTCCCTTCAGCAGCCTGCTAAACGACTTGTTCCAGGCTGTTCATAAGTCCAATCATTACAAGGACGTGAAGACTTACTACTTCCATAACTGTATTTACAGCAAGCTGTACAAGACTCCGGAATGTGAGAACGGGGACTGGATTGATACGGAGTGGATGTTTCGGAATGTGGACAGCGATTATAAGGTGATTATCGTGGGAGATGCTGCCATGGCGCCGGAAGAACTGTACTCGGACACCGGGAATTACAGAGGGCCCAACGGCGGTCTGTCAGGCTGGGAATGGCTACAGATGGTAAAAAAGAAGTATAAAAAGGTGGTATGGCTGAACCCTAAGATGGCGCCCGGAAGAGCGCCCTGGCGGGAGGCGGAGACGGCGGTGAAGGAGCTGTTTCCCATGTACAAGCTGACGGTGGACGGCTTGAACCAGGCCATGCAAAAGCTAATGTCAGCTCGCTGAGGGTGGACGGCTTGAATCAGGCCATGCAAAAGCAGATGTCGGCTTGCAAAAACGATCCGCCGTACGTGAATGCCCGGGATGAAAACATAGGTGAAGAGGAAGGTAAGCAAATGGCGGAAAAAACATGTATTATTTCTTTCAGCGGGCGGGCCGGAGGCAGTTGTAGCAATATCGCAGAGGAACTGCAAAGATACCGGAAAGGGGAGGCAGAGGTTTATGACTTCTCTGCTTTTTCCATTTCGCCCTGCGGGCACTGTCGTTATCAGTGCTTTCAGGCAGGGGATCAGTGTCCTTATTTCAGCGATCCGGTATATGCAATTTACGACGCTGTGGTAAAAAGTAATTTTGTATGGTATATTGTTCCGAATTACTGCGATTATCCCTGCGCCAATTTCTTCGCCTTTAACGAGCGCAGTCAGTGTTATTTTCAGAATCATCAGGAACTGTTGGACGCATATTTGGCAGTCAGAAAGAAATTTATTGTAGTCAGCAACACAGGACAGGAAAACTTTCAAACCGCTTTCCGCTATCATGTACCGGAAGGGGTAAATCCGGATATTTTGTTTTTAAGCGCAAAAAAGTTTCGGAAGGTCAGTATTCACGGAGATTTAATGGATTCGCAGGAAGCGCGGCAAGCAGTTTTGCGGTTTGCCGGGCAGGAATAAGTCTGGACAATTATTACTTGGTATATGTGCTAAAGTGTGCCGAGGGTATAAATATAATTAAGTGATGGAGGCAAAAAACAATGACAGTATTTGAGGAATTGAAGGCAAGAGGTCTGCTGGCACAGCTGACGGATGAGGAAGAGATCAAGGAGTTAATTAACAGCGGGAAGGCAGTATTTTATATCGGCTTTGATCCTACTGCGGACAGCCTTCATGTGGGGCATTTTATGGCCCTTTGCCTGATGAAGAGACTGCAGATGGCGGGAAACAAGCCCATTGCGCTGATCGGCGGAGGAACCGGCATGATCGGTGATCCTTCCGGCAGAAGCGATCTGCGTACCATGATGACCACGGAGCAGATTGATCATAACTGTGAGTGCTTTAAGAAGCAGATGAGTCGGTTTATTGAGTTTGATGAGAGCGGAGATATGAAAGCAGACAGCTCCAAGGCGATCATGGTCAATAATGCCGACTGGCTCAGGGATCTGAATTATATTGAGTTTATTCGGGATGTGGGAGTGCATTTTTCCGTGAACCGCATGCTGACGGCGGAGTGCTATAAGCAGCGGATGGAGAAGGGCTTAAGCTTTCTGGAGTTCAATTATATGATTATGCAGAGCTACGACTTCCTGTGCTTGTATGAAAAGTACGGCTGCAATATGCAGTTTGGCGGCGACGATCAGTGGAGCAATATGCTGGGGGGCACAGAGTTGATCCGCAGGAAGCTGGGCAAGGATGCCTATGCCATGACCATCACGCTGCTTTTAAATTCCGAGGGCAAGAAGATGGGCAAGACCCAGAAAGGGGCCGTCTGGCTTGACCCCGAAAAGACCTCGCCCTATGAATTCTATCAGTACTGGAGGAACGTGGCAGATGCGGATGTATTGAAATGTCTGCGGATGCTGACCTTCCTGCCCATGGAACAGATCGAAGAGATGGATCACTGGGAGGGCAGCCAGTTAAATCAGGCCAAGGAAATTTTGGCCTTTGAGCTGACCCAGCTGGTACACGGAACCGAAGAAGCCAAGAAGGCTCAGGACAGCGCCAGGGCATTGTTTGCCGGGGGCGGCGACACGGCTAATATGCCTACATGTGTGTTGGCAGAGGCTGATTTCCTGAACGGGACCATTGATATACTGGGCGTGCTGGTGAAAGCAGGGCTTACCGCATCACGTTCCGAGGCCAGACGGGCCGTGGAGCAGGGCGGCGTCACCGTGAACGACGAGAAGGTGACGGATGTGAAGACCGTGTATGCACCGGAAGCTTTTGCCGGGGACGGCATTGTGGTCCGCAGAGGGAAGAAGAGCTACAAGAGAGTGCAGATGTAAAATGCAGGTTAATAGCGGTAATGTTTGATAAAGAAGCTAAAGCCAGGGCAAACTGATTTTGTTTGCTCTGGCTTTATACCGGAAGCTTTGCGGTATTCTGTTATAGCAGGCTGTACAATTCATCAACAATAGGGCGGCAAATATCTTTTAAGGTGCTTGCGGCAAATGGATTGGATAAATGAGCGGTTTCCAGTAATTCAGGATAAGGCTTGCTGCCTCCTTCGCCGCACAGTCGCATATAGTCCGACCAGGCCTGCTGAAAGCTGCTCTTCATTTTAAGGTAAAATTCGTATGTACTGATTTGTGCAATATTGTATTGTATATAATAAAACGGCCTTTCAACAATATGCGTCTGGCGCGGCCAGCATGTTCCCTGCTTTATATCTTCCGCCGAAGGCGTATTCCAGGGTGTGAATCTGCGTGAAATATCGGCCCACAATTCGCAAAGCTGTACTCGTGACAAATTTCTGTCATACATCAGATGTTCAAATTCATCTATGGCACAGCGGTATGCCAGATTTTCCAACTGCTGCATCAAATGATTTCGGATATACTTGTTTTTATGTTCTCCCACAAACATATCCAAATAGGGAAACTTTTATTTCAGCCACTGCGGGGGTAACGTATTTTTGGATATTGCGACGGAAATCTGTTATTTCTTTTGTCCCGAAATCCTGTCTTCCTTCAATGCGGTATCCAAGATCTATGTAGCTGTTAAAACCAAGGCTGTCTGCAAGCTCGCAGCGAACCTCAATCAGCTTTCGGAATACCTGATACAGCGCCTCGTCATCGCGGTTATTCTCTGCCATCAATTTTCTATATTGCAGTTTTAATTCTGACTCTTTCGCCTGTAATCTGATGCTGTCGGCATTTTTCTTATGTTTCTGCGGCTCTACATTCTCAAATATCTGTTTTCCGTATTCCTGTGCTAATTCATCGCGGTATGCGGAAGCTGCCGCTATCCTGTTACACTCATCACGCAGCGCATACAACGGGGGCTCTTCTCTGTTTTGTATTTCAACTTCCTTCAGACTATACTGATAATCTATTCCGCACAGATGGCGGATATAGATAATTTCTTCTTGATATACCATGTACTCAATTTCTTTTTTCATGTCAAGCCAGGCATCACGGAACATCTGATAGGAAACGGCATTCAACATCCTGCTTTTGCAGTCATTTATTTTTTTCCGTATTTCTGAATAATCAGGTCTTGTATAGATCCATTCCGAAAATTTCATATGAACTCCTTTTCCTGAGAGGAAAGTCTTAAAATCCCAATCGGTTTTGCACATGGCTTGCGCCTTTTTCATTATAACCTGGCACCTTGCTGATTCGCAAATGTTTTTCCGCAGGCGTCACAAACAATTTTTTCCCCGGCACTGTTGACTCTCAACCATACCTTAGGCTTATACTATATTCATGAAGCGCTTCATTGGGTAACTGACAACATATTTTGATTATCGTAAAAGAGGTAACGGCATGAGAATTGGCGAGTTTGCCCGGCTGACGGGGATGCCCATATCGGTGTTAAGACATTATGACAAGGAAGGACTGCTGTGTCCCAGCCATGTGGATTACTTTTCCGGGTATCGGGATTATTCGGCTGACCAGCTGGAGCAGGTGCGTAAAATCGAACTTTTAAAGAGCGGCGGACTTTCCCTGAAGGACATCAGAGCCATTCTGGAACACACAGGGGACAGAAAGTTCATAAATGATATTCTGGACTGTCGGGAAGAGGAATACCATAGCATGCTCGCTGCCATTTCGGAGGTGAGATATATGTTTGAAAAGGAAGAAAGAAGATTAATGTCCGGAGGGATAAGTCCGGCAGTACTTGAGAGGGATGCTTTCGGCGATTTGATCCTGAAGGGCGCGCGTCTGCTCCTGCCTCTGGAGGACAGGAAGGATTGGGAGGAACTGCAGGCTGCGTTCCGCAGTCTGGAGGAGGAAATCCGCAGGAGAAATCTGCAGCGGATTTCCGGGTTCCTGACCTTTGGGGAAGAGAACGGCAAGGAAATCCAGGTAGGGGCAAAAGTGCTGGAGCTTCAGCAGGAAATAAAGGAGCTTCATGAGGATATTAACATTCCCTTTGAAGAGGATGAGCAGGTCATCGGCAAATGGAAGGTGCTGGGAGAATATGCCGTCAAGGACGATTTTTATGCGGATACAGGCGAGCGGCGAGAAGCCTTTATGGGTAACAGAGACGGAGAGGTTTATTTCCTGCCGGAAGGAGAGCGCTACTGGATTTTCAGCTGGACCAGGGGAATCTTAAAATTAGACGGGGGAGATCAGTCCTGCCTGTGCCGTTATGAGCTGGAGGACTATGACGGAAGCCGCTATATGTTCTTGGAAAATAAGGGTGATGAGTACCGGCGCGGCGGAATTCCTACCGTGCTGGTGCTGGAGCAGATGGATCATAAAAGGTATACCGCACGGGAGGTTGCCAGAGAGGACGATACGGATCTTCCCTTTGAGGATGATCCACGTGTTCTGGGAGACTGGAAGGCCTTTGATTTTATCCGCAGCAGGGAAGAGTTTGATCCGGCAGTGAACCATTTGCCTCAGGACAGACTGATGTATAAGCATATGCACTTTGGGGAAGGGGGGACTTTCACCAGCGTTTATCTGGATGAAACAATAGCCGGAAAGGAAAAGCAAGGCTGGACAAAGGGCTATGTGCTGAAATATTATAATCATACTGCCTGTGCGTATGAGATCGTGACCGTTGACGGCAGGGACTATATGATTATAGAGTGGAAAAGCGGAGATTACCGCTGGGGCGGTTATGATACAGACTATTATGTGTTTGTAAGAGAAGAATAGGCGTGACAGTTTAAGGCCTCCGCAACTTGACGGCCACAGCCGCCTGGGGATAAGTAGCATCCTGTAATGACCGTAAAAAACGTCGGTACTTAGTCTCCGTACTTTGGAGACTTAGGTACAGTTACGT
>CAZAMX010000013.1:0-6526 GCA_964486095.1 uncultured Acetatifactor sp.
AATGGGATTAAAGTCCAACAGAATACAGTTTACACCGGATGTAATGCCCTCGGATATTACCGGCTTTTCCATGTATCAAAAGGAGACGGGCAGTTTTGTCTATCATCAGGGAGTGGTTATGTGCAATCTGCTGCTGGCGGACGAGATCAACAGGACCTCGCCCAAGACTCAGTCCGCCCTGCTGGAGGTTATGGAAGAGGGCAGCGTAACGGTGGACGGGGTCACCAGACAGGTGCCCAGGCCCTTTATTGTTTTGGCCACCCAGAACCCGGTGGGTTCATACGGTACCCAGCGCCTGCCGGAGGCCCAGATGGACCGGTTTTTGATCTGCATCAGCATGGGGTATCCGGATCTGGAGGATGAGATTACACTGCTGAAAAGCCGCCATATGGCGAGGCCCCTTGATGATGTGAGCCCGGTAATTGACGGAACCGTGCTGGAGGAAATGCAGAGAGGGACGGAGGAAATCTTTATCCATGACAGTATCTATCGGTATATAGCGCTTTTGGCGGGCGCTACGAGAAAAAATGAGTTTTTGGAGCTGGGATTAAGCCCCAGGGGGACTCTTGCCCTGGGGAAGATGTCAAAGGCTTATGCTTTTTTAAGAGACAGGGAGTATGTAGTTCCCAGGGATGTAAAAAATGCGCTGATGGATGTAGGGGTTCACCGTATCCGCCTGAATCAGAAGGCAAGGCTTAACGGCAGGACAGCCCCAGACATTCTGGAGGAGACTATGCGGCAGATACCGGAGCCTAAGCCCGGGGAAAAGTATTTATGATATGGTAAGGCGGAAGATTCTTTATATTTTGATTCTGGCGGCATGGAGCTGGCTGGTGTTGCTGTATACCTTTCAGGGAATGCGGTTTTTATGGCTTATTCTGCTTTGTGTTCCGCTGCTGGTCTTTGTACCGCTGGTGTTTCAGAGACGGAAAACAGAGGTTAAGATCAGTGAAATACCTGATTATGTGACCAGGGAAGAGCATATCCGGCTGCGTGTGACGGTGACCTATAAAGGTCTGCTGCCTCTGGCCGGTTTAAAAGTCAGGGGATTCTGGCAGCCGTACGGCGCAAAGCGTCTGCCCGTTGAAAGCGGAATACGGGGCTTAAGCGGCAGCACCGAACGGGAAATAGAATTTGCACTGCCGGCAGGGCATTGCGGGCAGGCGGAATTTACGGTGGCAAAGATAAGGATCTACGATTGTCTGAGCCTTTTTTCTATGCCCGTATCCGAAAGGTTAAGCAGGAAGGTGTGGATCACGCCCAGGTTTTCGCCTGTATCGGAGGGGGAAGCCGCCATGATCCTGAAATTGGCGCGTGCGGCGTCGGTTTCCGACGAAGGGGAGTCTTTTGTCAGAGAATACCGGCCCGGCGACAGCCTTCGCAGCATTCATTGGAAGCTGACTGTCAAGGAGGATGAACTGCAGGTCAGGGATTTTGAGCCGGACGGACAGGTGAGCCTGTTTCTGAACATGACGGACAGGCTGCTTGCAAAACCGGAGCAGAAGGATGTATTTTTGGATAAGGCCTGCTCCCTGATGGTGTTTTTGGCAGAAACCTGCGGGGACAGGGCCGTGGTCTGCTGGATGCAGGACGGTGCGCTGATGCGTAACCGGATTCGGGAGACGGAGGATATTTATCCCTGTATCAGGAAGCTGATTTCCGTGGAGAAAACGGGGGCGGCAGACCTGGAGGAAACGGCAATGCAATGTATGCTGGCGGGCTGTCACCTGGAGGAAGACGGCAGGCTGTATCTGGGGGAGCAATGTGCCGATGAAGAGTAGGGAACGCTTTCTTTTTTCCATAGTGCTTTTGCTGGTGAATGTCACGGGTGCGGCCGGAGCGCTGCTTGACAGTCTGGGAGTGTTTTTTGGCAAGACGCTGCTGCCGGCACCCTTTTTATGGGGGATGATTTTTCTCTGCCTGCTGTCGGCGGTTCTTTGGAGCACAAGGAACAGGATGAGACAGGCAGTGCAGTGGCTGCTGCTTTTTCTGGTCTGTTTGGTGGGAATTTTTCCTTTCCGGCGCAGGCTGGCAGAAGGCTTAGGGCTGGTGCTGGAGGGCTTGTTCGGGCAGATGAACGCCAGGTATGGCATTCATCTGATCTGGAACTTCTCACAAAGGGGAGAGAATACTCTGTGGCAGGCCACATGGAGTCTTTTGGTTTTCATGCTTTTTTTTGTACTGCTGATAGGTTATGCCGTGGTGCGGGAAAGGGCTTTGGCGCTGTTACTGGCGGACAGTGTCTGGTTTGCGGCGGCCTGTGTCATGGATAAGTTCCCGGCCTATATCTGGCTGGTTCTTTGTATTCTGGGGTTTGCAGCAGTACTGATTCGGCGTACTTTTCCGGATGACGAAAGGGCGGGGGTACAGGCGGTGCTGATCGGAGCTGCCGTGCTGGGCGCGATTATGGCACCCTTATACCGTTTTGGCGTGCCTTTTCTGGACAGCAGATATGAGGCGCTTCTGGAGGCGCGGGTGGAGCTGAACAGAAAAATCAACGAAGAATGGATTCCCGGACTGCAGCATATGTTTGCAGGGTTTGGCTTCGGTTTCGGCGGGGGGACGGATGTTTCGGGAAGTCTGAAGAGGGAAACAGGAACGATTTATACGGCGGATGAGATTTACCGTGTGACTTACTCTTCTGTCCCGCAATCCACCGTTTATCTGCGGGGATTCGTCGGCAGGGATTACAGGGGAGACGAGTGGAAGGCGGCCGGGGATTCGGATTTGGAGAAATATTACCGGGAGAAGGGCCTGGAGCTGCCGGAGCGCAAAGAAGAGTTGGTAAACCTGACTTATGAGGTATTCCGCAGTGATAATTTCGGAAGAGTAACGATAGAAGAGCTGGCAGCTCCCGGAAGCTATGCGGTTTATCCCTACGGCGCCCGGATCCCGAAGGATTATGAGAGCCACTGGGACGGAACGGTGGAGCGGAAGAAAGGCCGCTATGAGTTTTTATACAGTGCGCCGGAGGGGTATATGCCGGAGCAGGCGCTGTCAGGTACACTGGCAGAAACAGAAGCCGGATACCACGCTTATGTATATGATACATTCTGTGAGTATTCTGCGGATAACTTTCCGGAGCTGACGGCATTTCTGGAGCAGGCAGAATTTCGGACAGACAGTGTATATCACAGTCTTGAGGATGTGCTGACATACCTGAAAAGGAATGCGGTCTATGATTTAGATGTGGCCAATACGCCCGCAGGAGAAGATTTTGTGGAGTATTTTCTGTTCGAGAGCAAACGAGGATACTGCGCGCACTTTGCCTCTTCCGCAGTACTGATGCTGCGCTATCTGGGGGTGCCTGCCCGGTATGCTACGGGATATGCGGCAGCTCCGGAGGCTTTTAAGCGTAACGCGGACGGCACTTATTCCACGGTGATTCTGGACAGGCAGGCCCATGCATGGGCGGAAGTTTATTTGGACGGAATCGGGTGGTTCCCGGTGGAAATGACGCCCGGAGCGGTTCCGTTTCCTCAGGATAACAGGCGGGAGCAGCTGGGACTGGTGGGACGGCTGAGCGGGGCCCAGGAAGAGGACAGCGCCCAATACCGGCCGGATTCGATCCCTGTGGAGACGCCGGAGCCGGAGAAGCCTGCGGACGGGGGCAGCACTGAAGAAGGCAGTCCGGAAGAGACAGATAAGCCGGAGGATTTCGAGACGAGCAGTCCGGAAGGGACCGAAAGCTCGGGGAATTCTGAAACAGGCAGTCCGGAGGGAACCGGGAGCCCGGAGGATTCCCAGCCGGGCAGTCCGGAGGGAACCGGGAAGCCGGAAGATTCCCAGACGGGCAGTCCGGAGGGAACCGGGAAGCCGGAAGATTCTCAGACGGGCAGTCCGGGCGGGATCGGAAGCTCGGAGAATCCCGAGACGGACAGTCCGGAAGGGACCGGAGGTTCGGAGGGCCCCCTACAGGAAAAGCCCGTAAGGATACCGAAAGGTGTGCTTTTGACGGCCGGAGTATTACTTCTTTTCTGGTTGACGGAAAAAATGGTTCGACGGGGCAGTCTTAAAAAATTAAGGCAGGCAGAGAACAGAGAAAAGGTGTTCCTGCTGTATCAAAATACAAAACGTCTAATGAAAGCAGTGGGCCGTGCGGAGAGGTTAAGCGACAGAGAGGAAGAAGGACGGGATTTTAACAGATTGTTGGAAAAATGCAGCTTTGGAGAGCAGGAGCCTGACGAGAAAGAGCTGCGAAAGATTTGGAATTTCTGCCAGAAACTGGAGAGGACGGTCTATGGGGAACTTCCCTTTTACAAAAAGCTTCTGTTTTTGGGGCTGGACAGATTTGGCCTGCGCCACCGGAAACCGACAGACAGGAGACAGAGCAGGTAAGGAAAGCAGAGTTGGTAAGGAAAGCAGAGTTGGTAGGGAAAGCAGAGCAGGTAGGAAAGCGGAGCAAGCATGAAAGCAGAGCAAGTGAGGAAAGCGGAGCAGATAAGATAAAGAAGCAGCGTGGGGGAGAAACGAAAATGTTAGTGATAGAGCTGGACAGACAAAACATGGAATATGACGTACAGGCACTGGTGAAGGCTTTTTTTCCGGAAGAGCAGGTGGAGGTGCTTGTCCCGGAGAGCCGGGCGGACAAGCGGGAAAAGCTTTCGGGAGAGATAAAGGTCCGGGTGGTATCCGGAGAGGGATGTGCAGAGATCTATCTGGCGTCGGAGCTTGGCGGCAAGAGCGATCCGGCGGTCTGCCTGGAAAACGGCAAGCCGGCGGCACGCTTCTGCTGGGCTGAGTCAGGGGAGAAGGCCGGCAAGGAAGATTTCAAGTCTTATCTTTACTGCGTTTTGTCCCGGTTTACCGGCAGGCAGCTTCCCTGGGGGATGCTGACGGGAATCCGGCCCACCAAGATCGCCTTAAGCCTGCTGGAACAGGGCAGGAACGGGCAGGAGATCAGGGAGTATTATTCCCGGAGGTATTTTGTCAGTGAAAAGAAGGCAGAGCTGGCGGTGGAGATAGCAGAGCGGGAGCGGCAGCTGCTGTCAGGAGTACATTGTGAGGGGCATCGAGGTCAGGGCCATAGCGAAGAATATGGCCCTGGCCATAGCCAAGGCTACAGCCTTTATATCGGCATCCCCTTTTGTCCCACTACCTGCCTTTACTGCTCCTTTACCTCATATCCCATAGCGGGGTATCGAAAACAGGTGGACGAATATCTGAACTGCCTGCTGCGGGAGGCAGCCTACGTGGCGGAACGGTTTCGGGGAAAAATCCTGGACAGTGTTTATATCGGCGGCGGAACGCCGACCACATTGGAGCCTGGGCAGCTGGACCGGCTGTTGGGCGGCATCAGACAATTATTTGATTTTACTACGGTGCAGGAGTTTACGGTGGAAGCGGGACGGGCGGACAGCATCACGGAGGAAAAGCTAAGAAGCCTGTACCGGCACGGTGTGTCCAGAATTTCCGTCAATCCCCAGACCATGAAGCAGGAGACATTGGACCTGATCGGCAGGAAGGCGTCCGTGGTCCAGGTGGAAGAGGCATTCCGTCTGGCGCGTCGGATTGGTTTTGATAATATTAATATGGACATTATCCTGGGGCTTCCCGGGGAGACGTTCCAGGACGTGCAGCATACCATAGACCGGATTACGGAGCTTTCCCCGGACAGCCTGACGGTACATTCCCTTGCGATCAAGCGGGCCTCGGGCTTAAGTCAATGGATTCAGGAGAACGGTACCGATATGCTTCGCAATACGGATGAGACCATGGCCATTGCGGCAGAGGGGGCAAAAAAGCTGGGTATGGCCCCCTATTACCTTTACCGTCAGAAAAATATGTCCGGCAATTTTGAGAATGTGGGTTATGCCCGGGAAGGAAAGTATGGGCTGTATAATATTTTAATTATGGAGGAAGTGCAGAGTATTGTGGCGTTAGGGGCAGGAGCCATTACAAAAAGGGTGTACCCGGACGGGCGGATTGAACGTTGCGAGAATGTGAAAGATGTGGCTCAATATATCGAGAGAATCGGGGAAATGATGGAAAGGAAAAATATATTATTAAAAGAATAGAAATTGACAATAATAAAGAAATGCGTTACTATCAGACCATAGCATTGAGGGCTGCTTGTAAATGAATCTCTAAAAAAGGAGGATGACTATGGGCAAAATCAAGAAAACGGTACTGGGAATTGTTTTGGCAGCGTGTGTTTTTGGAAGCAGCATGAGCTCCTGCTATGCAGCCTCGAGCAGCATTGATGTAGGCATCACTGCGACAAATGCGTGGGGAAGTTTCATGTATGATGAGCCGGGACATCACCTTAAGGTGACCGTATATTATGTAGAAACTGATTCAAATGGAAATCCGATAAGTAACGAGGTCAGTGCTCACCAGTTCGGTAATTTTATCTCTGTATATGTCTCAAGACCCAGCCCGGCAGGATATGAATATAAAAGCGGCTATGCGGTAGGTTTCGTAGATGACGTTTCGGCGGCTGTGTCGGCATGGGTCGAAGTAAAATAAGGGGAATGCAGGAATGAGAAAAGAGATTCATTTGACAGGCGGCCTAAAGCTTTTCTGT
>CAZAMX010000013.1:6626-18575 GCA_964486095.1 uncultured Acetatifactor sp.
AATATCTTCAGTATTATGAGGGGGATCTTTATGCAGTGGGCCTCAGCGAGGATGCGTATGCTTCTCTTTTCCGCATTAAGGCGGATGGCTCCGGTGAGTGGGAGATCAGTGCAAAGCTTTACCGGACGGACTATGCCTCTACAGGCGAGTGGAAAACACAGCAGATATTGATTTACGACGGGTATGTCTACTTTGTGGACGCGTTTCAAAAAGTCCAAAAGCTGGAGCGGATGCCCATCGATGGGGGGACGCCGGAGGTTTTGCTGGCGGGGGACAGTCAGGCGTCGTCAGTTAGTATTTATCGGATCAAAAGCAATGGCGGTTCCTTGTTTTTTCAAGTGGTGAGCTATTTGGATGACGATCCGGAGAATGGCAGGGTTGCGGCGTATCGGTATGATCCAGCAGCCGGAGTGTGCAGCCTGGTAATGGAAGGGTATCATGGTACTTATTCTGTGCGGGATGTTTTCCTATATTATAGCAGTTCGGAAGGTCTTTGGCGCTATTCTATGCAGGATCAGACCACGGAACACCTGACGGACCGGCCTATGAATGTTCCGACTATCACCCTTACAAAGGACTATATCATTGCTTGTGCTCAGAGAGAGGACGGCGCAGCGCTGACTTTCTATGATTACGAGGGAAAGGAGATTGCCACGGTTCCCGACACGTTAGGGCTGGGGTGGTATTTTGGCGGCAATTCGGATATGCTGTTTGGAGAATGCTGGAGGAACGGGAATCGGAATTTGGCCTTCTTGAATTTGAACCGTCCCGTTAAGGAGCTGCAGTGGGAGGAATTAAAGGAGAACTAAATACAGGGGATGAATGCAGGAATGAGAAAAGAGATTCATTTGACAGGCGGCCTAAAGCTTTTCTGTGTGCTGGCGGCAGGATTATTCCTGCTGTCAGCTTGTGGAAAGACGGAAAGCGAAGCGATGGAGGGCGCAGCTGAATCCATGGAATCCGATACGGAGGAAGCTGATTTTGCCTATCAGTTTGTGGCGGAATCGGAAAAGGGGTATTATTTTTGGGAACGCATGAGTCAAGAACAATGGTATCCCCGGCTGATGTTCCGGGATAAGGAATCCGGGCGGGTAGTGCCCTTGTGCAGCAGGCCGGACTGCACCCATGAGGACGAGGAGTGCAACGCTTATTTCCGGGAGAATAACAGAGACGGGGGCGGAGTAAATAAGCAATATCTTCAGTATTATGAGGGGGATCTTTATGCAGTGGGCCTCAGCGAGGATGCTTATGTCTCTCTTTTCCGCATCAAGGCAGATGGCTCCGGCGAGTGGGAAATCAGTGCAAAGCTTTACCGGACGGACTATGCCGCCACAGGAGAATGGAGAACACCGGATGTATTGATTGAAGGCGGGTATGTCTATTTTGTGGATGCGCTTCAGAAAGTCCAGAAGCTGGAGCGGATGCCCATTGATGGCGGGACGTCGGAGGTTTTGCTTGAAGGGGACGGCCATACGTCGGCAGTTGATATTTTTCGGATCAAAAGCAATGGCGGTTCCCTGTTTTTTCAAGTGGTGAGCTATTGGAATGACGATCCGGAGAATGCCGGGAGGGCAGCGTATCAATATGATCCGGCAGTCGGAGTGTGCAGCCTGGTAATGGAAGGGTATCATGGTACTTTTACCGTGCGTGATGGGTTCCTGTATTACTGTGATGCGGAAGGTCTCTGCCGCTATTCCATACAGGATCAGACCACGGAACACCTGACGAACCGGCCCATGGATGTTCCCACAATCACCCTTACAAAGGATTATATCATTGTTTGTGATCAGTGGGGGGATGGCACGCTGTTTCTTTATGACTACGAGGGGAAGGAAATTGTCACCGTTCCCAATACGTTAAGACTGGGGTGGTATTTTGGCGGCAATTCGGATATGCTGTTTGGAGAATGCTGGAACGAGAATACCAGCTTGTGCTTTTTGGATCTGAACCGTCCCGTTAAGGAGCTGCAGTGGGAGGAATTAAAGGAGAACTAAATACAGGGGGATTGTTCAAAACAATATGCGGATGAATATATGGAATGGAAGAAGATTCTTGTAAACAGAAAACTGTCTGCGTTCCTGCTCCTGCTATTACTTATACAGATGCTTGTCTTTTGGCAGGATTGTGAGAAAAATGACCGTACACGGATAGAACGATACGGTCAGACATACGATGATTACCTGAGGGAGCAGGAGCTGCAGCATATTGAGGCCTATTGGGCTAAGGTACAGGCGATCATGGAGCAGGCTGATGCCATGGATGGGATCAGTATTTTTTCACAGGAGAACAGCTTTTCAAAACGGAACGTGGCATTGACGAAGGAAGCGTTTACACCTTTACTGGATCTAGAACTGGCCTACGTAAAGGGACGGACGATAACGGATTTTTTTGCATTTCGCTTTGGGAGCCTGTGTGCATGCCTGTGTGGGCTGGCAATTGCCTTGGAATTCAGTGAGATCAGGGAAAAAAGAGTCCGAAGCATTACGTTTCCCACGGAACACGGAAGACTGCGGCTGGCGTTTGAAAAGTTATGGGCACTTTTTCTTTGGGCGTTTGTCGTTACATTTCTATTTCAGGCAGGCATTTTGCTGGAGGGTATGCTGCTGTTTCATGAGAATCCGCTGACGTTTCTTTCCTGTCCGGCGCAGACCTTCGCCTGCTTTGCGGACTTTTCGTTAAAGATTACGACGTGGCAGGCACTGGTCATCTATCTGCTGTATCGGACGGTGATATTATATGTGATCATGGTGCTGGTATGGTCTGTCGCCTTGATTTTTGACCATATGGTATTGGCAGTCGGAATTTCCGGCGGCTTTATCGCAGCGGAGTATTTTCTGTATGCGAAGATAGACGGTAACAATGTCTGGAAGCTGCTGAAATACTGTAATATATGGTATCAGACTGCGGAGAATGAGTATTTTACGAAATATCAGAATCTGAATGTTTTGGAATATGCGGTCAATCGAAACGCCGCGATCGCGGCAGCATTGGCGGCGGCATATCTGCTTGGAGCCGGAGCCGGGATATTGATCTGCTGCCGGCGTTACCCGTGCAGTTCCAAAGTGAGCCGGCTCCACCGAGCGCTGGACGGGGTTAAGATAAGGCTGGAGAATTTCCGGGGGCGGTTTTTGGAAAAGCGTTCTCTCACGGGGATGGAGTGCTATAAGGTTTTAAGCAGTCAAAAAGGGCTGATCGCCATCTTGCTGTTGGCGATGTTGATTTGTTATCGGGCGGATTTTACCCAAATTAAGCGTTCTACCCAGCAGGAGCTTTATTATGCGTTTATGGAGCATTATCTTGGGGAACCAGGGGAGGATTCCGAAAGGGAGATCGCCCGGCTGTCAGACAAGCTTGCCCAGGTGGACGCCGAATATGCGGAACAGTACGCGGAAGCAGCCGACGGGGAGGCAAAGTTTCTGCTGGGAATGTGGTATGATTCTTTTTCCCAGGAGCGTTTGTTCTTAAAACAGATTCAGGAGCAGACGGAAAGTCTGAAAAGCATATCGCAGGAATCCGGTATTGCTGTCTGGTATGTGAATTTGCACAGTTACGATCATCTGTTAAAAAGCGATGATGCAATGTTGAATTTGGCACTGCTGCTTGTGATATTGTGGAACTGCATCGGGACGTATATCGTGGAAAGCGGCAGCGGCATGGTATGTATGATCAACAGCAGTCATCGGGGAAAAGATCTGTATCGTACCAAGATCCGTGTTGCGATGCTCATAACATCTGTGGTCTATTTCGCGGTGCTTTTGTTTGAAATTATTTCCGTCGCGGCTGTGTATGGACTCAAAGGAATTGCTGCCCCGGTACAGAGTATTTTGGTGTTGTCCCACGTCCGTATACGCTGTACCATATGGCAGTATTTCCTTGTAAGGTATCTGTTGAAATATCTGTTTTTAGGGGCGGTGTGTATCGGCGTGTGCAAGATGGCGGAAACAGTCATATGCAAAAAGGGATTGAGGGATGGAATTAAAAGTAGAAAATCTGTCTAAAAGCTTTGGGGATGTAAAAGCCTTAAATCATATGAGCTTCACGTTTACGCCTGGGGTCTATGGGATTCTCGGGCCAAACGGGGCGGGGAAGAGTACGCTCATCAATTTGATCACCGGCAATATTGCAAGGCAGGAGGGTCAGATCTTTTGGAATGGGCGGGAGATTCTTAAGGGTAACAGAGACTATAGAAAAATTTTGGGCTATATGCCACAACAGCAGGGGTATTACGAAGATTTTACGGCGGGCGCGTTTTTGATGTATATGGCCCATTTGAAAGGGCTGGATCGAAGAACGGCAAAGAGCAGGTCCCGGGAGCTTTTACAGATTTTTAATTTGGAATCGGCGCGTAATAAAAGGATCGGCGGATTTTCGGGCGGTATGAAGCAGCGCCTGCTGCTGGCGCAGTCACTCTTAAACGATCCGGAGCTTTTGATCTTGGACGAGCCGACGGCGGGGGTCGATCCACAGGAAAGGATTCATATTCGAAATTACATCAGTCAGATTGCAACAAACCGGATTGTGCTGCTGGCGACGCATATCGTTTCCGATATTGAGGCGATTGCAAAGGAGATCCTGCTCCTGAAATCCGGGAATGTAATAGAGATTGATACGCCGGGCAGACTGATCGAAAAGGTGCGAAAATATGTATGGAATGTAGAAATTGCGGAAGCGGAGCTGCCAGAGCTGCAGGCACAGTATCTAATCAGCAATCTCAGGAAAAATGAAAAGGGTCTGTCATTAAAGGTGATCGGTGAAGAACCACCCGCAAACGCGCAGCCTGAGAGGACTGTCAATCTGGATGATGTATACTTATTCTATATAACGTATAATAAGTAAGCGGTATAAAGCGAGTATACACAAACGTATTGGGTGGTGTAAAAATGTGAAGGATGTGGCTCCAAATTGATTTTTTACCTGAAGGGCGTATTGTAAAATTATCGTTATGTGCATTTAAGCGTGTAGCCTATGGCGTAAATCCAGCAGCCAGGGCTATGCGCTGTTTTTGTATGAAAGGAGATAATATGGAAACAAGTAAAAATTCATTTTTAAAGGATGAGCCGGTTTTGCGGCTGATGGGGAAGTATGCCGTTCCCTGTATTATTTCGCTTCTGGTAGGAGCCTTATATAATATCGTTGACCAGATATGGAAAAGCAACCCGCAGGACGCGGGCAGGAGCATGGGAAATACAATAAAGCTTTGCAGAGAGTGTTTTTTACTGAAATGATTTGTAGGCAACGGCGTAGGCTATCTGGGCAATGCCGCCACTGGCGTGATCTTCCCGATTACGGTGGTAGGATGGGGGCTAAGCCTGTTTTTGGTGACGGGGCCGCCGCCGCGCTGAGCGTTTCTTTGGGACGTGGGGAGACAAAGGATATTCACAGGAGCGTTGGCAGCGCGGTTCTCGGGTCTTTTCTCTCCGGCGTGGTGGTGATTGCCATTGCCTATTTGTGGGGTGAATGATCCCGTTTATTTTCAGTTCGTTGTACTTTGTCTGTGGATTTATCTTTCTTTGATCCTTGTTACCTGTGTCCAGAAGGTCTGCGCCATCTTTTTGCAGTCCATCGGCAAGGCAAAAGCTGCCGCGCCATTGTCCGTACTGCGGGATGTGCTGCTGATTGCTTTTTCTCTGCTGCTTCCGGCAGCTATGGGTGTAACCGGTATTTTCTGGGCCGCGCCAATAGCGGATCTGTTGGCTGTTTTGATTACGGCAGCAGTTATGATTCGTATATGGAATGAATTGGGACATGGTACAAAGGCCCAGGAGCCTGCAGCAGTCATTCGGCCTTCCCGCAAGGGGGCAGTCATCACGATTGCCAGAGAGCATGGCTCCGCCGGAAAGCGGATTGGGCAGTAAGGAAACTGCCCAAAAGGAAGGGATTAACTACTCTACGCGGAATTGGCCGATCAAGCTGTTTAATTTGTTTGCCTGCCCGGATAGCTTTTTGGAGGTTTCGGCATTTTCCAGAGCGGCGGAAGAATTGGCCTGTATTACTCGGGATATTTCCCGGATACCCTCGTTCATGGAGGCGACCATTTCGGATTGACGAACACTTGTGACGGCGATTTCGTCCATCAGCATTTTAATGGACTGTATGCAGTCGTTGATGATCTGCATGGCGGAAATGACCAGGTCGGTGGACTCCGTTCCTGTTTTGGCATCATGTATGGAACGTCCGATCAGAGCGCCTGTATTTTGAGCTGCCTGTGCCGACTTGGCGGCAAGGTTTCGTACTTCTGTGGCTACTACTGCGAAACCTTTTCCAAGAGAACCGGCCCGAGCGGATTCAACAGAGGCGTTCAGGGCTAGGATGTTTGTTTGAAAGGCAATGTCTTCAATGGTTTTTATAATTCCTCCGATTTGCGTGGCGGATTCGTTGATATTTTTAGTGGCGGCAGCAAGCTGTGTCATTTTTGTGTCTGCTTCGGCAGCATAGCCGTTGGCCTTGTCCACAAGCTCGCTGGCATTGCCGCAGCGCACGGCGCTGTCCTTAATCTGTGCGGTAAGCTCCGACATATGAGCGACGAGTCCGTCGATAGAGGACGACTGTTCCATGCTTCCCTGCGAAAGAGTCTGCATTCCGGCAGACACCTGAAAAGCGTCTTCATCCACCTGGCTTGCCACAACGGATATTTCGTGCATTACCCGCAGCAGGTTGCCGCGGATTATTTTCAGATTCTTGGACAACGCATTGAAATCTCCAATATAGTAAGTCTCATTTTTCTCCACATCTACCGCGATGTTTCCGTCAGCCATTTCACCTAAGATGCGTCCAATATCGTCAATGGTTTTTCTGAGGCATACGCAAAGATTATGGGTGGTTTGTGCGATCAGGCCGATTTCATCCCTGCGGCTGTAGAAGGGTTCCAACTCCTGATCAGCGGAGAGGTCCAGGCTGCCCAGGTGTCCCAAGGCCTTTTCCACAGTCATTAGCTCCCTGCCCTGACGGTACAAAATGAGCAGGGTGACCAGGATGACGGCGGCGGCTACGGCCGCGCACAGTACGCCGACGGTAACACGTACTGTGGACACTGCGCCGTAGACTTCGACAGCCTGGTCCTTTACCATAAATACCCAGCCCCGGTTCTCCAGGTATTTGTATACAATCAACTGTTCCACACCCTCATTGTCCCGATAGGAGTATGTGTTGGCCCTGGTGTCGCCTTCTGCCTTGATACGACGGATAATCTCCTGGTAGCCGCTGTCCGCTGCCTGGGTATTCAAGAGTTCCTCATTTTGATGATACAGGTATACGCCGTTTTCCACATTCAAAAATATGTATTCGCTGTTCGGCAGTCCTTTTAAATCCAGATCCAGCAGGACATCCATCAATTGGCTGGCGTATACGCCGGCTCCTACATAGCCGATACATTCCTGATTTTCAAAAATAGGACAGTACATGGACAGTATCATGCTTCCTGTACCGGGAGATTTCATGATCCCCAGATTGGTAAGTTTTGGCTGCGCCAAAATTGTAGTGCGAAATGAATCCAGAGCGTCCCCGGTTCTGGTGGTTATGCCAACGGCGTCGGGCGAAGTATGTGTCAAGACATAGGTGTCAGGGGTAGCGATATAAAGTCCTTCGAAAATGCCCTTGACAGCAGCAAAATCTTCCGTATATTTTTGAACTTTCTCCAGCAGCTTTCGGTTATCCGGATCTGCAAGCAGATCATGAACTTCCTGCCCTAAAGAGAAAGCGGTGACATATTCCTCGGCAGAAGATACATAGTCGTTAATGATGGATGCTCTGGATTCCACCGCGTCGGTCATCTGGTTGGTAATGTCGTTTTTCACGATAGATGCGGCGTTATCGGATACAATGAACCAGAGAAGCAGCATTCCGGACAGGGTGATTACGGTAGTTATGATGCTGATACGTGTAGCAAGTTTTCTGTTCAATAAAAATTTCATGGTAACTCTCCACTGTATTATTTTTCGGTTTTTTAGTGTAGCACAGAATTTCCCGTAAAGCAATGCGAATTTTGCCATAAAAAAGCAAAATTGACGGCTTAAGGAGCAAAATTAACATGATGGGACATAAAAAGATATGCTATAATAAAAAATGCGGATGATAAATAAAGTAAAATACCATTACGCAGGCTGATCGAATTCGAATTGTTCAGGAGGCCCAGACACAGAAAAACGTTACCGGAGAGGTGGAGGAAACCTTCCGTCAGGTGAACAGCGTATCGGAGAATCTATTGAGAATAAGCTAGGTATAAATCAGGCATAAATGTGGAGACGAAAGATTATGAGCAGAACAATTAAGGGAAAGTTGACAATCAGTGTAATCTTTATGGTGGTGATGAGCATTTTGCTTACCACGGCGGCAATTTTGGCAGTAGCGGGAAAGCGACTGATGGAGGATCAGACGGAGACGCTTCAGCTGTATGCGGACAAGTATGCGGGAGAGATCAATACTTGGATCGAAAACGAAAAAATGCTTGCCGAAGGAACGGCAAATGGTATCGAAGCGGCAGGTAATACGCGGGACGATACACTGCAGGCCATTTTGGATATGAATGCGGCAGGCAGGGACGAACTCTTAAATTTGTATTGCGGCACAAAGGACAGCAGATTTATCCAGTCAAATCGGGAGGCGGAAATACCGGAAGGATATGACCCGGTGCAGAGGGGCTGGTATCAGCAGGCGAAAGAGTCGGGGACCGTAATTGTAACGGATCCTTACTGGGACGTGCTTACCAATCAGATGTGCACCACCATCGCCGCTCCGGTCTATCTGGACGGGGAGCTGTGTGCTGTCATAGGCCTTGACGTGACGCTGGGAACGGTGACGGATCTGGCTGCAAGCATTAATTTTGCGGAGGGTGTCTATGGATTTCTGGTAGACAGCAGCGGGCAGTATATTGCGCACAGGAACAGGGATTATGAGCCGTCGGAGAACAGTGCGGTGACGGTGTCTTCCGTCAATCAGCAGCTGGCGGAATTCGTGAGCGCGGATAAAGGGCAGGCGGCGGAGTTTGAGGATTATGACGGCAGCTCCTGCTATTTTGCGGTAACAGGGATCCGAGGCTGTAACTGGAAAATAGGAGTTGTGGTGCCCACAGCCAATGTGCGGAGTTCTCTGCTGGCCATGATCGCCATGACAGCGGTGATTGCGGTAATTATCACCATAGCGGCGGCCCTCAGCATGGCAGGGCTGATTCATCGGCTGTTAGAACCCATACAGATGTTAAAGCAGTTTGCCTCCGGAGATTTCTCGGAAAACGTGACGATTTCAAAGGAAATCCCTGCCGCATATAAAAACGAGACGGAGCAGATTAAGACCGCTACTTTGGAGGTAAAAAATCAGATACGGGGCATTATCTTAAGTACCAAGCAGGATGCGGCAAGTATCGGCAGGATTGCAGAGGATACGTCCCATAAAATGACATTGCTGACACAGGATATTTCCGGCATTGCCGATTCCACGGTACAGGCGCTGCAGCAGACTACGGAGGCGAAGACCCTAGCAGAAGGCATAAAGGGCACCGGACAGATGCTGGGCGATGTTGTGGAAAATGTGGCAGAGAAGGCAGAAAAGGCGGCAGAGCAGTCGGCAGACATCATGGAGCGGGCCGGCGAGCAATATCAGAAGTCGGAGGCTTCCGGCAGGGAGGCCGTGGCCCTTTATCAGAAGACAAAGAGCGAGCTGGAACAGGCGATTGCGGACAGCCAGAGAGTACGCGAGATCGATACTTTGACGGAGGAAATTTTGGCGATCAGTTCCCAGACCAACCTGCTGGCGCTGAACGCCAGCATAGAGGCGGCAAGAGCGGGAGAGGCCGGCAAAGGCTTTGCAGTGGTGGCAGAAGAGATCCGCCAGCTTGCAAATCATTCCAAGGAAGCGGTAGATAAGATCCGTCAGGTGACGGAAGGCGTTACGCAGAACGTTACCTTTTTATCGGAAAGCTCCGGAAAACTGCTGACATTCGTAAGCGGAAAGGTTATGGAAGACTACAGGAGCATGAACGAGCTGGCGGAAATGTACGAGAAGGATGCGGTCTTTTACAGTGAGGTTTCCGGTGATCTGGGCACGGCGTCGGCTCAAATGCGTGGGAGCATCGAAGAGATTAACGGCTCTGTTGCCGCAGTGGCAGCCCTCGTAGGTGAGATTGCGGACCATATGCAGGATATGAAGAAAACCGCAGAGGATTCAGATGAAAATTCCAAAGCGGTCTTAGGAGAGATGGAAGAGTTGTCCAGGTTAAGTGAAATACTGAATCAGACGGTGGCATCGTTTAAGGTATAAGTGCGGGCGTTTCCTTAATTTCCGGCGCTTTCATAGAGGGTAAGTCCTTTTTTGAATACGTTGTAGGAAAACAGCCAGAAAAGGACTGCCAGCCCGCATTCAGCGCCTATCGTTTTCCGGATATTGGCATGAATCAGGAAAAAGGTAGAGGGGATATAGGCTACAAAGGCAAAGGGCAGTATGGTCATCAGGGGAGAGCTGTCCTTTAGCCAAAAAGCCAGGGATGCCAAAAACAGCTTCACAGAGGTGTAGATCACGGTTCCGGCCACCACGGAAACCACAAAAAGCAGGGCCTTGGGCACCGTTACCTGAACGGTGCCGTTTGCAACAGCCCGTCCTACGGAGATACAGCCTACCAGCAGCTCTCCTAAAGCATCAAACTGTACCTTTTCACAAACAATCTGAAAAAAGATATTCATGGGCCGCAGTATGTATTTGTCAAAGGTTCCCTTTATTACCATCTGCCAGCCCACCATCCACAGATTGTCCGTCAGCAGATGATCGAATCCTCTGGGAATCTGCGCAAACCCATAGATGAAGAGCATTTGCTCCAGTGACCAGTCCTTCATGGAGGGAATCTGCTCAAATACCAGATACAAAAAAGCCAGTCCTGCTGCCTGAGAGATCAGGAAACCGCTCAGGCCCACAAAAAAGTCCGTTTTTGACTGTAAAACTGTTTTTACATACTGTAACGCGAAGATTCGATACAATCTCATATATCTGGTTATTTTCTTCATAGTAGTATCCATGCCTTTCCGTAACCTGCGAATTTATTTTTCACACTTCCAGACATGCCGCTTCAGCGGCACGAACAATCTATGAAGAACGCTGGTTTTGCGTTCTTTGGTGTGAAGCTTTAGATTTTCTTAGGCAGCGTTTTTCAGATGCCCTAGAAAATCTCTTCACACTAGCCTCCCAGGATCACAATTCGTTTTTCGATCCGTTTCCACAATAAACTTCCCAGCAGATACAGTATTATCACCCATACTGCCTGTCTGCAAAGCTGCCATATCGCTTCCGTTCCGGCGTATTTTACGAGGTAGATCATGACCGGGACATAGGTCATCGCCGTAAACGGAAGGAAGGAGAAGATCTCCTGTATAAATGCGGGAAAGAAGGTAATGGGTATCAGCTTTCCGGTCAAAAAGTTCAAGGCGGCATTTTTGATGATATTCATGCCGAAGATGTATGTGGTTACAAAAGCCAGCATTCCAAAGCAGTAGTAAAAAAATATGTAGATCAAAAAACTGAAGTGACACCTAAGGATTTGAAGGTCAGGTATGTCCGGTAATTGATGGGCTTGGCCAGGTTCATGGCTGCGCTTCCGTCCACCACGTCCCTTCCGATCTCGGAAGAGACCCCAATCATGACTATATCGGAGATGGTGTAGGACATTAAAACGTAGAGAATCATTTCGCCCCGGCTAAAGCCGCCCAGGCTGTCAGTGGCGGAGCTGACATAGATCGTTGCGAAGTATAAAGAGATAGAATCTGCCCTTATAGACAAAGTTTGCTTTTATCTGATTTAAAGCAAAGGGCCAGTAAGTCTTAAAATAATGCTTAAGCACAAGCTACACCCCCTGTCCGTGCCGATAGATTTCTTTCACAATGTCTGTAAGCTCCGTTTCCTTTTCTCTGGTAAACAGACCCTTCAGGGCTCCCTTTAATCCGGGGTAATGCTTGGTCGATACACATTCCT
>CAZAMX010000014.1:0-18056 GCA_964486095.1 uncultured Acetatifactor sp.
CCGGATCCGTATTTGCAAGCTTTCTCTCCGTCTCGGCGCCGGACTGCACCACCGGTCCCATGTGGTGATGAAAGGTGAGCGCAATTCCTCTGTCCTTCGCCGCTTTTCCCAGACGGTTCAAACCTGTGCAGAGGCGCTCCCACTCTTCCTCGTTCATAACATGCTTCTTTTCAAACACGGGAACGTCCTGCATCCCCTGAATACTGTAGGACTGCTCCGACACCCCGATTACCTTGGCACCCATGGCTTTCAGGAAGTCCACCTTCTCCAGAAAAGGCTTTTCCGTCTCTTCATAGGGCTTTGAAATCAGGAAGGTGGAAAACCAGCAGTTACAGATCTCCAGCCCCCGCATCTCCAGCGCCTTTTTCAAAACCGCCTCATCCGCAGGATACTTGTTACCTATCTCGGATCCTGCAAATCCCGCCAGGGCCATCTCACTGATGCACTGCTCAAACGTATTTTCCTTCCCCAGATCCGGCAGATCATCGTTAGTCCAGGCAATCGGGGCAATGCCCAGCTTTACTTTTCCGTCCTCGAACATTTTTACACTCATTTGATTCATCTCCTTTGACCGCGCAGCATAGATATTCTCTCCCGCGCTAGTATAGTCTTGCCCTGCTCCTGCCCTCCAGAATACGCTCGTAAGCCGCCTTCCCTTCCGGCTTTGCAGACACCGCCGCAGTTCCCACATTCCACCAGGAACCATAGCCATCGGTCATCGTCTTGGGCAGAACCTTAATGTCCAGCAGTGTGGACACGGTCTGCTTTTCAGCGTCTTCCAGCGCCGCCTTCAGTTCCTCCAGGCTGCGGACGGTATAGCCCTTGGCCCCATAGCCCTCCGCCACCTTTGCAAAGTCAATGGGAATCAGTCCCCCTTGCAGCTGCCCGCTCTCATCGCGATACCGGAACTCCGTTGCCAGATTGCCGATGCCGTTGGACATCTGCAGATTGTTGATACAGCCAAAGCCGCAGTTGTCAAACAGCAGCAGATTGATCTTCTTTCCCTCCTGCAGGGAGGTGATAAACTCGCTGTGCAGCATCAGAAAGCTGCCGTCGCCCAGCATGGCGTAAACCTCCCGTTCCGGCTCTGCCAGCTTGCACCCGAGGGCTGCCGCCGCCTCATAGCCCATGCAGGAATACCCGTACTCCATATGATAGGAATCTTTCGTCTCCGTAGTCCACATGCGCTGAAGATCGCCGGGAAGGGAGCCGGCCGCCCCGGTGACTATGGCATTCGCCGGAATCGTCTTCCTGATTTCCGCCACCGCCGCCGTCTGGGTCAGGCTGCTGCCTGTCAGCTCCGCAAACTCCCGGATAGAGCTTTCCTTGCGGGCGCTGATCAGAGGCGCAAAGCTCTCGTCATACACATATTCCGTCAGGCGCTTCATTTCCTGCTCCCAGCCCTGCTTTGCCTTCTGAATTTCATCCCTGTAGGCGCTTTGGTAGCCGGCACTCTTCAGTTCACGGGAAAGAACCTCCAGAGTCACCCTCGCGTCTCCGATGACGCTGACCGCGTCCAGCTTATACGCATGGAATCTTGATACATTCACGGATACAAATTTCACATCCGGATTACTGTACTGAGATTTTGAGCCGGTAGTAAAATCCGTCAGCCTGGTGCCCACTGCCAGCACCACGTCCGCCATGGCCGCAATCTCGTTTGCCGCGGAATTTCCCGTGACCCCCACGCCGCCCAGGTTAAAGGGTGAGGAACTCTTACAGGCGCTCTTGCCCGCCTGAGTCTCCGCAAAGGGAATGTGGAAATCCGCACAGAACTGCTCCAGTTCCCTCCCCGCCTCGGAATACCTGACCCCGCCGCCACAGAGCACCAGAGGATACTTACTTATCTTTAGAGTTTCCACTGCATCCCTGATTTCTTCTTCCGCCGGGATCGCCCTGGTAATCTTATGTACCCGCTTTGTAAAGAAGGAATCCGGGTAATCATAAGCTTCCCCTTCTACGTCCTGGCTTAGGGCGATGCAGACCGCCCCCGTCTCCGCCGGGTCCGTCAGCACCCGCATGGCCTGGATCATGGAACTCATCAGCTGCTCCGGGCGGATGATCCTGTCCCAGTATTTGCAGACCGGCCGAAACGCGTCATTGGTCGTGTTGGAGGGACAGTTACCCTGCTCTAACTGCTGCAGCACAGGATCCGGCTGCCTGGTGGCAAAGGTATCCCCTGGCAGAAGTAAAAGAGGGATATTGTTCACCGTGGCACAGGCCGCCGCCGTGACCATGTTGGCCGCTCCGGGGCCGATAGAGGACGCGCAGGCAATTATTTTCTTTCTGTTGTTCTGCTTGGCAAAGGCTGCTGCCGCATGGGCCATGCCCTGCTCGTTTCTCCCCTGGAATACTTTTAAATTCCCGGGATTTTCATCCAGGGCCTGCCCCAGGCCCACTACAATCCCGTGTCCGAAAATAGTGAACACGCCCTCCACAAACTTTGTTTCCACTCCGTCCCGCAGCACATACTGATTATCCAGAAATTTTACCAGCGCCTGTGCCGCCGTCATGTGCGTTGTCTTCATTTCCCGCCTCCTGTCTTATTATATTCTTCTCTCGTCATGCCGGCGCAGCCGGCACAAATAATCCATGAACTCAAAGCGTGACTTAGATTTTCTTAGCGGACGCACTTTGACCGCTTAGAAAATCTTCATTCCGTTCACACTAGCCTCTCGCTATCATATCCCCGTATTTTGCTTTGCTTTCCCGGATAAACTGCTGCACCTGCTCCGGACCCGGCAGGTCGTCGGAGCAGGAGTGACTGGCCACCATCATGGAAGCCTCGGCGCTGCCGAATTCCAGGCAGTCTGTCATTTCCCAGCCCTGGTACAGTCCGTACAGGAAGCCTGCCGCATAGCCGTCCCCGCCCCCGAAGGACTTTAAGCAGTCCACGGGAAACGGCTTGATCGAAAAGCTCTTTCCGTCCTTTGTATAGGCGGTGGAGCCTTCCTTTCCATGCTTGATGACCAGAAGCTTCGCGTTCTTCGCCATCCAGTAGTCCGCCGTCTCCCGGTCGCTCCTGCCGGGACAAATCAGCCTTTCGGTAAGGTCAAATTCTTCCCGGGAGCCTAAAATAATATCCGCCTCCCCGGCCACCATGGAATAATAAATGGAAATCTCATCCTTGTTTTTCCAGTTGTACTCCCGGTAATCAATATCAAAGATCAGCCTTGTCTGATTCCTTTTCGCCAGCATCACCGCCTTTAAGGCCGCCTCCCTGGAAGGACTTTCCGCAAGAGAGGTGCCGGAGATCAACAGGGCCTTTGTATTTTTAATGTAATCTTCGTCAATATCCTCCACGCAAAGCTGCAGGTCCGCAATACAGTTCCGGTACATTAATATGCGGCTTTCCTCCGGCGAAATAATTTCCGTGAAGGTCAGCCCGATCTTTTCACCGCCTGTACATCTGCGGATTCGGGAAGTGTCAATGCCCTCCCGCTCGAAATAATGGGTCACGAAATCCCCGAACTGATCGTTAGACACCCGGGCGAAAAAGCCCGTCTTCATGCCATGCCTGCGCACCCCCACCGCTATATTGGCGGGGGACCCCCCCAGGTACTTTTTAAAGGTAGTACATTCCTCCAAAGGGTGAAAATAGTCCACCGGGTTAAAATCCACCGCTATCCTCCCCAGCAGCACCAGATCCATCGGCCTCTTTTCGTCAAATTCAATATACTGCATCCTTCTCTTCCCTCCGCTTCCTTTGATCCTCCATGCTTCCCATTTCAGACGTGCTGGCATAACCAAACGCAGACACCTGCGAACCGATGCCGATTCGTTCCGGTTATTGATAAAGGTCGGCATAGATCGCCTTCACGTCTTCCGGACCGATTTCCTTTCTGGTATTGGCTGGGCTTCCGCTGGCCATGGCATCCTCCGCCATCTTATCAATCGCCTTCCGGTAGCTTTCTCGCTCAATCCCGTATTCCTGCAGGGTAGGAATCTCACAGGTCCTGCAGATTTCAACAACCGCTCGTAAAAAGCTCTCACTGGCCTCTCTGTCCTCGGCATCGGCTGCAGCAGCCCCGATCTCCCGGCCCAGCCTCCCGAATCGCTCATATGTCCCGTCCAGCACGTAGGAGAGACATTTTTCCAGCAACATGGCGTTTGATATGCCATGGGGCACATGAAACAGAGCACCGATGGGCCGGCTCATGCCGTGAACGATAGTCACCGAGGCATTGTTAAAGGCGATGCCCGCCTCCAGAGCCGCCAGAGACATTTCCTCCCTGGCCTGCACGTTTCCGCCCTGTCGAAAAGCCTCCGGCAGCCAGGTAAAGATCCTTTTCACCGCCGAAAGAGCAAATACATCTGACAAGGGCTGTGCCTTTTTGGAGGTATATGCCTCCACCGCATGGGTCAGAGCGTCCAGGCCGGTGGCCGCCGTGATGGCAGGAGGCGCCGTCATGGTGAACTGCGGATCAATGATCGCCAGTGTGGGCATCAGCACCGGCCCCCTTAACAGCATCTTAATATCTTTCTTCGTATCCGTTATAATGGTAAACTGAGTGGCCTCGGACCCGGTCCCTGCCGTAGTGGGCACCGCTGCCATGGGCGGTACTTCTCCTTCGATCACCTTGCCCAGATAATCCGTAATCCTGCCCCCGTTTCCCACCAGGGCTCCGATGGCTTTCATGGAATCAATGGGGCTGCCGCCCCCTAATGCCACCAGGAAATCACAGCCCTCTTCCCGGTATATTTCCAGTCCCCTTTCGATCATCACATCCGTAGGCTCTCCGGAAATGCCGGGATATACCGCATAGGAAATACCGCTTACTTTTAAGGCTTCCTCCACATGCGCCAGATTTCCCAGACGAATCATCACCTCATCCGTTACCACCAGCGCTTTTTTCCCCAGCCCCGCCAGGCTGCTCTCCGCCTGCTTCAGCGCTCCCGCACCGCTGATGATCTGCTTCGGCATAATGAATGAACTGCTCATAACTCTCTCCTTTTCCTGCAAATTATTAAACTCCTTCGATCCTGCGTTTCCATTCCGTGATACGCCTCACGATCAGCCCGTCCAGCTCTTCCCAAGGCATCAGCATATCCTCCGCCTTTGACAGCCGGGGATATTCTTCCCCAAATTCCCAGGTGGGCACAAAGGCGTAATTCTCCCGGATAAAGCGCTCCGCCTGCCTGTCAAAGTCCTGATCCGTGGAAAGCCTGCCCGCAAACATAGGCCCAATGAGAAGCCCGTCCTGCCCCGCATATTCCCTGCAGCATTTATCCCGGTCCGGAAACAGCTTGAAATAGTGAGGCGCCGGCATAAAAGCGTGCTTGCCCGGCTGCACATACAGGATCACGTGAGTCCCTTCGAAGTCCGTCTCGCCCTCCAGCAGATTATTCAGGAACTTGCCGTGAAAACTGCCCAGGACGCCGCTTATCCTGCCCTCGCCGTCAATCCTTACAAACACATGCTCCAGATCATATAAATGCTGAATGTCAAAGTCGTAATAAAAGGCATACTCGATCACCGTCTCTCCCGGCTCTATATAAATCCGCAGTCCGCAGGACACGCTTTGCACCACGCCGGTGCCGGCACCAACCGCTCCCACGGAACCGGTGTTCACGGAACCGGCGTTCACGGAACTGACGTTCCGTGAAGAATTGCCGACAGGCAATTCTTCGGTGTGAAGCTTCACACTGTATCCCACGCCCTTAAGGTCAAAGGGCTCTGCCCGGTCAAAGCGCAAACGGGGAACATACCTTTCCGCCAGCATGTCATCTCTCATACAGACTCCTCTTATTCCGGATCTCAATGGTATGGTCAAAGCCCGTGTAGTCCGTAAGATACAGGGTTGCCGCTCCTGCCGTCTTCGCCTCGCTGTCCTCCTTGCCCTCGGTGAAATGATGCTCCCCGAAGCAGGGGCCTACGATCAGGGCGTCGCTGCCATTTCCCACCTCGGTATAACCTTTTTTAAGCACCACCACCTCGCTGCCGGTCAGAGGCAGATCCATATACTCATTGGTCATCAGGTTCACGCCCGTAAAGGCCAGCTCAACCCGCCAGGGCGCTCCCTCCACACCGGAGGTTCTGACCCGGACATCCACGCCGTTCTCCACCTCTCTGACCCAAACGTCAATCTGCATATCGGGGCCTGTTTTCCTTTCCCGGGAAGCATGATCCATTTTCCACCAGTCATTTGTTTCCGGCTTTTCCGCAAAGGGCAGATAATACCAGCCCCGCATGGTCTGAGACAGGTGATATTCCCCCTCCGACAGCCTTTCCATTTTCTCGCTTTTAAACGCGCGATGCTCGCAAAAGCTCCCGGCCACCTTCATCTCCAGCTTCATCGTTCCATTATGAAGATAAAAGAAATTGGACTTGCCGCCCATCACCGTATAGGTAAAGCGCCCCTGCTGCCCTCTGGCAATCTCCGATTCCTGATAAAAGCTGCGGAAATCCGGACGAACATAACTTCCCTCAAACTCCAGCCTGCGATACTGCGGATCCAGCATATACCAGATCAGAAAATCCGGGGAGGTAATATGCTTTCGATCCACCATTTCAAAAATGGTATTGCACATCTGCAGAAATTCGGGGATATGATATTTCACCCCCAGCTTCAGATACTCCATATAATAATCCTTGGGATACACCAGCCTGTCCTTGTCAAAGCGGGTGGAATTAGCGGTAAACACGCTCTCATCCGGTTCCCAGTAGGTCAGCATCATTTTCAGATTGCGCAGGGCGTTCTCTTCGTAGAAAGGATCCCCCGTAGCCTCCGACAGCATAATCATGGCGTCGTTATTGACCCGGTTGTAATTCCCCGCAGACTTCTCCGCGAACTCTCCGTCACCGTTACAGTCAATTCCTTCCTTTAAATAGGCAAGCGCCGCCTGTTCCATCTCCCTGTTGTCAAACATCCTGCCGCAGGTCATCAGCACGGAAGCAATGGCCCAGCGATGATTGGGGGTATGGAAACCTCCTGCCAGCATCCCTTCCGCCCCTGAGCGGACAATTTGCTCGACCTGTTCCAGAATTCTCCTTTCTCCTTCCGGCAGGGCCCTTCTGTCCGTACTGCGGACCGCTTCCAGCCCTCCTTCTTTTCCGGGCAGCGTAAACTCCCCGGCCTTCCCTGCCAAGTATTGATACACGGGAATCAGCTTCTTGACACAAAATGCCGTATCCGGAGCAGAGAAAAAGTTACAGGTAATATAGTCAAACAAACCATTTTCATGCTGCACCCTGCGTATGTAATTAAGCCCCGTCAAAATGCTTTCCAGCACCCTCTCGTCATGATAAAAGGCCGTATCCTCATTACAGTATGCCGCCGTCATGGACGCCACCCGGTAGATGGAGAACTTCGCCTGCACAATCCCCGTAGGATCAGCAAACCCGCCATATCTGGGGCTTTCCCTGTCTAATACCTGGATCTGCAGGGACTTAACCACCCGCTCCTCCGTATCCTGAACCATCTTGCGATAATGTTTTTCCATTTTCTCTCTCCTTAAGGCTTAACCAGTAAAATAGTCTTGATTTCAAAAGCCCGGAAGCTTAAATCCAGTCCGCCGTCCCTCATCTCCAGCTCCCGCTCCGGCTCTTCCAGCATATTGCAGGCATACGCCCGCTTTACGGCCCCCCCGGGCAGCGCCAGTCTCGTAACTCCCGCGCACCCTTTGGACTCATACAGGCGCAGCACCACGCCGTCTTCCCGGTCAAAAGCCGGCTTGCAGGTCTCCAGCACTGCATGACCCCCTTCCAGCGCAAAAAAGGATACCACATTCTTCACCGCCTCCGGATCATACCGTTTTCTGCCTCTCCCGCTGTCATTTTCTTCTCCGTCCGGCACGCCAAGTCCCGCCGCAGTCACCTCCACATTGCACTCGTAAGCCTCTTCCGTTACCCTGCTTGCCGCAAAGGACCCGGAAAAAGGCAGGATGGAATAGGTAAAGCGGTGAACTCCCATATCCGCCGTCATATCCGGCAGTACCGGCGCCTTAAGCAGCGTCAGGGAAAGCCTGCTGTTCTCTGCCGAAAGCCCGTATTTGCAATCATTTAAGAGGGCAAAGCCATTCTCTCCATCCGTCAGCACCGCGTATTTATGGTGGCAGGTTTCATATAAATCCTGCTCATACCGCCTGGACTTATGAGTGGGACGCTTGATATAGCCAAACTGGATTTCCTCCAGCACTTCCTTGGTATAAACCGTAGTGGGGAAATCAGCCTTCAGAATCCGATGACGTTCATGCCAGTCGATTTCCGTCTCGAAATCAATCCGGGGACTTTCCCCCAAAAAGTAAATTTTCTGCACGGCCGTAAAATATCGTTCCTTCCGCTCCACTGTGACAGTGAGCCCCCCCGCGCTGTCATGCTCCGCCTGCATCCTGCAGCTGCCCTCCAGCGCTTCTTCTGCCTGCTCATACATCCGCCCCAGCTCCCAGGCGTCATAATCCACGTTTACATCCCTGTACAGCTTCCATTCATTCAAAGGCTCCTGCGCATACTCATACCCTGATTCCTTCCAGATCAGGCTTATGATCCGCCCTCTGCCGTCAATTTCCGCCCGGTAAAAATCATTACTGAACATGAGCTTATCCCCACAGGAGATCTCCGCTCTCGATATGTCCTGTACGCTCTTTTCGCCTGCATGATCTGCGCTTACGGTCACATACCCGCAGGACGGCAGCTTTAAGCCCCCCCAGCTGCGCTCCCAACCCAAGGAGTTAAAAACCACTCCTCCGCAGCCGGGAGCTTCACCTCCAGATTCGGAAATCCTTTCTCCTGAGCCGGAAGCCTCTCCCCCGGCTTCAGCCTGCACCTGCACTCCTGTCAGCTCCTGCAGCAGCTGCAGCGTAAGCTCCCGGCTCTCCCGCTCCGTATATTCCAGGGCTTCCAGAGCTTCCTCGTTCACCCGCTGTATGGAGGATCCGGGGAGAATATCGTGAAATTCCTGCACCAGCAGTATCTTCCAAAGCTTCTCCAGCTTTTCTAAGACCGCCCTTTCCCGGCCAGGGTCCTGCCGGTCTCCTGCCAGCCGCATCAGGCCTGCCAGGAACTCCGCCTCCCGCAGAGCGTACTCCGCCTTGCGGACGCCCCGCTTGATCCCTGCCTGAGAGGTATAGGTTCCCCGGTGCCATGCCAGATACAGCTCTCCGTAATAGACGTTTTTAATTTCCCTTTTCGCCAGCCTGTCAAAAAAAGCCGCCGGACTTTCCATGGTGCATCTGGGAGCGCCCTCCAGGTCTTTGCAGCGTTTTGCCGTCTCCACCATGATCTCCGTGGGGCCGCCGCCCCCGTCTCCGTAACCGAAGGGATACAGGAAGGTATCAATCTCCTGCTTTTGGTTCCGGTCCTCTTCCCAGCGTCTGCGAAGCCCTCCGGCGTTAAACACCTCATTATTCTTTTTATAGACATGGGATAAAACCCTGGTGCCGTCGATTCCCTCCCACCAAAAGACATTATAGGGAAAGGGCTCACACTCCGGATCACTGCGAAGCAGCTTCTGGGTAGCAAAATAGGGTACCCTGCACCCGGCCATGATCTGCGGCAGCGCCCCGGTAAAGCCAAAGGTATCCGGCAGCCAGGTCACTTTTGTATCTATGCCAAATTCCCGTTCAAACCATTTTTTCCCCAGGATGAACTGCCGAATCAGGCTCTCGCCTCCGGCCAGATTGGTATCGCTCTCCACATACACTCCGCCCTCCGGCAGAAAACGGCCTTCCTTCGCCAGCTCCTTCACGCGGGCAAACAGACCCGGATAATATTCCTTTAAATTTTCCAGCACCGTAGGCGAACATAGCAGAAATTTATAGTCCGGATACCGCTCCATCAGCTTTACCTGATTGGCATAGGTTCTGGCAGACTTGCGTTTTGTCTCTTCATGGGTCCAGAGCCACGCCAGATCGATGTGGGACTGGCCGAATATGGTATATTCCGGCACGGTATCACTGTTGTGCTTTTCCAGCAGGGGCTTCAATATTTCCCCTGCCTCCAGGATGCTTTTACTCCGCAGAGGCTCATCCGCCTCAAAATCCGCAATGCAGGTAAAGCGCTGCAGGGCCTCGCCAATCTTCATGGTCCTAAGATCCCTGTCCGGCATTGCCTTCCACAGCTCATACAAAGTGTGATAATCCGCATAAACCTGAAAAATCTCTTCCCGCCATACGCCGAAATGGCTGCTGCCAACCACGCACTGATGTTCCGGCGGCTCCGGTACGGGTATGGCCTTCCGGTCAAAGATACCGCCGCTCTCCGCCCTGACGCCATGGCCCGCATAAACCTCCGCGCAAATTTCAAAACTCTCGCCGGGAAGAGCCTTATCCGTCAGCTCCACCATGGAATGCTGTCTGTCAATGGAGCCGGCCTCCCGCCCGTTCACAAACACCAGCATTTCCGGCCCTGCTCCGATATGAAGCATAATGCGTTTCCCTCCCGCCGCTTCCGGCAGGGTGACCCGCGCGCGAAACCATCCGTACTCCCACTTTTTCCCCCATTTGGTACCTTTGGGAAAAGATCGGAAGGATTCCTTTAACGCCTGCTCCAGGGTCATCTGCTCAAAGGAAGTAAAGCCATATAACTCTATTTCGCCCAGGGGCAGATACAAATTGTCCGCAAAGGCTTCATCCCATATTTTCAGGCGCTCGTCCCACTGTCTTCCAAGTTTCATATTAATAGCCATACCTTTCACACTAACCTCCTGTATTCCATTAAGAACAGAATCGCCAGCGCCTGGCCGTACGGCATGGGCTTTAGCTCAATCCCCTTGTAAAAGTCCTTTGAGATGCGCCCCATGGGAGTACCGTAGGATACCTGATGTACCACCCCGTCCTCCGAAATACAATCCATAATGGGGATGACCGCTTTTTTGGCGGCTTCCAGATAAGACTGATCCACCAGCCCTTCCCCTGCCGCCTTTAAGATACCATAGGCAAAGCCGCAGGTGGCGCTGGCCTCCAAATAAGAATCCTCATCATCCACCAGGGTATGCCACATACCACCCTGATCCTGATATTTACACAGGCTGTCGATCTGATCCTTAAGGGCATTCACCAGGATTCTTCTTGCTGCCTCACTGCAGCTGCTGATGGAAAGGAATTCCGGTATGGCCATGGTAATCCAGCAGTTTCCCCTGCCCCAGAAGGCTCCCGCAAAATTATTCTTCTCTTTAAAAGTCCAACCATGATACCACAGGCCGCTCACCTTGTCACACAAATACTTATGATGGAGCAGAAACTGGTATTCAGCCTCCTGCCGCATCTTTTCGTCCTGCAGAATACGGCCCATGTTGGCAAGAAACAGCACCGTCATATACAGGGTATCATCCCAAAGCTCCTGCTCGTTAAGAGAATCCGAGGTCTGATGCTGGAACCCGCCTTCTTCCGTTCTGGGAAAGGACTCCATGATCCGCCGCGCCGCTTCCACGCAGGGAGCCATATACTTATCCTCCCCTGTATACTCCGCCAGAAAGGACATGGCCAGATAGGGCGTGGCCGTATTTACATTCAGGGCCGGGAAGCCGATTTCGATCTGCCTGTCATAATATTTTTTCAGAGTATTAAGGCAGCTTTCATCACCTTCATATGTAAACAGCTTCCACAGCCCGTAAAGTCCTACCCCCTGGGTCCACTCCCAGTACTTATATCTGGAAATATCGTCTCCTGCCAGATTATGGTCCTGCATATTCTGTAAAAAAGTATCGTCCGGCTCATAGAGAATACCCGTAAAGGCTTCCACCATCTTTCCGATCTTTCCGGTGATCCGGCCGATCAACTCCTTCCTGGCACTGCACTGCTCTTCCAGCCCGTCAATCAGTTTTTTCAGCTCTTCCGGAGTCTTTACCGTATAATCCGGCTGCCAGTCCGGCTCTTCCGCCTCATGAAAATATCTGGGAGACCAGTCCAGCCAGACAGAAGTGATTCCATAGCGGTTTGCCCCCGCCACATCCTTTTTCAGGTTATTTCCGATCATTACAATATAGGGCTTATCCTCTTCCTTCAAGCCCATTTTTTCCATGGCGGTGTCAAACATGGATCTGGCAGGTTTCTGCTCTCCCACCACCTCGGACACAATCCATTTTTCGAAACAGTACCCCAGGCCGTTCTTCTTATATACATTCTGAAAAGATTCCCACTCTCCGTCTGCCACTAGCGCAATGCGGTAGCCTTCCTCCTTCAGCTGCTTCAGAACCTCACCCGCCCCGGGAATAAATCCGGCCTCAGTGACGATTCCTCTCTCGTCAAAAACCTGAGTGCTTTCGTCGATAATCGTGTCCCCGCTGTCTGTAAATAAGATCAGATTTTTACCCATACCTCACGCTAACCTCCATGATTCCGCTTTGTAGAATTTCAAATTCAGATGAAAATGCCATATTTGCTCACACTATGCTCTCATAGTAAAGAGTATCAGAGGATGCCTTCAATTTCCACGCATCTATTGCTTTTTTAAAATAGAACATTGCATATTTTGCTTTTAAAAACCCGATTTTCTTTATCCTTTGCATAGTATTAACGAAATATAAGTCTTAAAATTGTATATTTTGTACAATACAGAAAATTATTCAACACAAATTTTGCACATAAGTGTTGACTTTTTACCATGCGGTTGTTATACTAATATCAAAGGGAACGCATTGGCATTTTTGCTTTATCGAAAAACCGTCTTTTCGAGACGAGACAGCGCTTCCCGTATTCATGTAAGGAGGATATAGTTATGAAGAAAAGACTCATTGCCCTGCTTTTAGCGGGCACAATGGCTGTTTCTCTGGCTGCCTGTGGTGACAACAGTAATTCGGGCAGTAATACGCCTTCCGATTCCGGAAGCGACGTACTGCAGGGATCCACGCCGAATTCAACACCGGATTCCACCCCGGAGTCCACGCCGGATTCAACACCCGACACTCCTGCCCCCCCCGCTGACGTGTCAGCTTACGGCGAGGCTCCCATGCTTGCGGATCTTGTATCGGCAGGATCACTTCCCAAGGTTGAGGACAGAATCCCGACAAAGGATGATGTTTTTGTAGAGCAAACCGATGCTGCCGGAACCCCTTTGGAGATCGGCACCTACGGCGGCGTAATCAATCTGCTGGGTGCAGGCGGCAGCTGGGGACTTTCCAGACCCGTGCTGGAAAGTATCATTCATTTTAATTCTGACGGAACCTATTATCCCAATGTCATCAAGAGCTTTGAGCATAATGACGATTACACTGTATGGACCTTTAAGCTCAGAGAGGGCATGAAATGGTCCGACGGTGACGATTTCAACGCAGATGACATTACCTTCTGGTACTATATGTGCCATCTTACCAATTACGACACCAAGAAGAGCTGGGCAGCTTTAAAGGAGACGGTGAACGGTGAAGACGCCTGGGCAAATCTGGAAAAGGTAGACGATTACACCGTTACCTGGACCTTTGTGAACCCCAAGTTCCCCGCTGACTTTATCGAGAACGGCGATTTCAAGTGGTGCTGGGCTCCTTCCCATTATCTCATTGACATGATTCCGGATTCCATCTATATAGATAATCCTTATTGGGAAAAGACAGGCCTTGACGACGAAACCGTTCTCAAAAACGCACAGGCAAAGGGTATCGACGCCGCAACCGTCAATGACCTGGGCAAGGCAATTTCTTACTACTGGTGGAATGAGGACGGCATTCCCTGCCTGAACTCCTATGTACTTTCCACAAAGGAAGGCAATAACTCCAGAGACGCACAGCTCTGCATCTTAGAGCGCAATCCTTACTTCTGGAAGGTTGACGCACAGGGACAACAGCTTCCTTACTGCGACGCCATTCATTTTAACGCCACCTCCGAGGACGGCCAGGATCAGCTGATGTTCCGTTCCGGCGAGCTGGACATTATGGAAGTAGGCATGCAGGATATTGCTTCCCTTCTGGCAGACCTTGGCGACGCTGCATATCTTCGCGAGCTTGCCAGCACAAACTGGGGCTCCTACCTGATTACCTTTAACTACACCTGCAAGGACGAAAAGTATGCGGAGCTGTTTGCAAATCCCAAGTTCCGCCAGGCTATCTCCATCTGCGTGGACCGCGAACAGGTTTCCGGCCTCCTTACAGACGGCTTCCTTGAGCCCGGTCAGTGCGCTCCTCAGGAAGGTAACTTCGGCTATGATGCGGAATGGGAGCAGAAGTGGACGGAATATGATGAAGCCGGTGCGAAGGCACTCCTGGAAGAATGCGGCCTGGTAATGGGCAGCGACGGTTTCTATGATTTCGCCGACGGCAGCGATTTCGTTCTGACCATTTATACCTATACGGATTCCGGCGCTGATGCCGCATATCCGGTTCTGGAACAGTATTATAACAAAGTCGGCATCAAGTGTGCCACAAAGGACATTGAGGTTTCCGCTTTTGACCAGGAGATCGACAACAACGACTGGTATGCGGTTCTGGGGCCTCACACCGCAATCGGCGGCGTTTCCCTGAAATCCAGAGTAGCACCCTTCGTTCCCATCCAGCAGGCTGCTGAATGGTACGGCGAGTACGGCACCTACTACGGAACAGGCGGCGAGCAGGGCGTGAAGCCGGAAGGCGACATGGCGAAGCTGGTGGAAATCTATGAGCAGTGGAAATCCACTCCCAATTCAGATGAAAGAGATCAGTACACTTTGGACATCTATAACCTCCATAAGGAAAATCTCTGGACCATCGCATATTTAAAGGCAGCAGGCGCATACAGCCTGGTAAGCTCCAAGATTCACAATTATCCTGTCCTTCTGGTAAACGATGACCTGTATCAGTATCAGAACATCGTCCATTACTGGACCCTGTACAAGACGGAATAAAAACAAAAGGGCCGCTTTGGCAGCGGCAGACTTCCCTGCAGAGTAACAAGGCAGGTATCAATGATGACTTCCGGAGGCGGGGGACCCGGTTCTCCGCCTCCGGTTTTTTAAGAAAGGGAATTTCTAATGGAAGAAAATGCGTACAAATCAGAGAGCATACCTGAAAGCGCCCCGAAGAAAACCCTGCCGGAAGCCGTGGGCGACTTCTTTAAAAAGGATCTCGTCCAGTACATCATAAAACGTCTTCTGATGTTCATACCTACATTATTTTTGATTTCAATTCTGGTTTTCTTCGTTATCCAGCTTCCTCCGGGAGATTATGTATCCGCCCACATCGCGGCGCTTGCATCGGAGGGCGAATTTGTGGATGCCGATTACGCGGCACAGCTCCGCGCGGATTACGGGCTGGACCTGCCCGTTCACGAACAATACTTTAAGTGGATCAAGGATATTATCTGGACTCCTACCGACTCCACCTATTACAGATTATATGGTTCCCATCATAACTGGAAATATTCCTTCGCCTACGGCCGGGATGTCTGGGACGTAGTTGACGACAGACTCGGGCTTACCATTCTGGTTACCGCAATCATTATGATCTTTCAATACGCGGTATCCCTGCCCATCGCTGTCTATGCCTCCACCCATCAGTACTCCGTGGGGGATTATATTTCTTCCATCATCGGCTTTTTGGGCGCGGCCATACCAAACTTTATTCTGGCAATCGTGCTGATGTATCTATCCTATAAATGGACAGGAAATGCAAATGTGGGCCTGTTCTCTCAGGAGATGCTGCAAAACGGCATTCATTTATACAATTTTGGCGACTTTTTAAAGAGAATGATTATTCCCATCATTGTCATCGGCACCAGCGGCACCTGCGGCATCATCCGTTCCGTGCGGGCCCAGATGCTGGATGAGGTCGCCAGACAGTACACCCTGACCGCAAGAGCCAAGGGCGTGCCGGAGCGGACCATCATCATGAAATACTGCTTCCGGGCAGCCATCAACCCTACCGTCTCCGGATTGGGCGGCGTTCTTTCCAGCCTGTTCTCCGGCTCCACGGTAACGGCCATGGTGCTGAACATGCAGATTCAGGGCCCTGTTCTCTTTAAAGCCCTCCAAGCCCAGGATATGTACCTGGCGGGAGCAATTGTCATGGTCCAGGCAGTTCTGGTGGTCATCGGTATCCTCTTCTCCGATATTGCCCTGGCATTCCTTGATCCGAGAATCCGTTATTCAGGAGGTGGCAGATAATGTGGAAAAAGAAACAGAAAAGCAATGAAGATTATTATCTTGCTTCCCAATGGACCCTAATGGGCAGGAAACTGAAAAAACATAAGCTGGCAAAGCTTTCCATGCTGATTCTCCTGATTTTATACCTGGGCGCCCTGTTCGCGGATTTCCTGGCACCCTACTCCCTGGATGAGTTTGACGCCCTGTATAAAAACAGCGCGCCTTCCAAGATTCACTGGACCCATGAGGGTGAATTTATCGGTCCCCATGTATACAAGCTGGAAAAAACCATCGACAGGTCGGATTTCTCTGTAAAAATCACGGAAGACACTTCGGAATACTATAAAATAAACTTTTTCGTCCATGGCTCGGAATATAAGATCCTGGGGCTGATCCCCTGTGACCTCCATCTCTTCGGCGTGGGCGAAGGAAGTAACGGCGGAAGCGGCGCCAAGATCATGCTCTTCGGCACGGACGCTCTGGGACGGGATATTTTCTCCCGCATCCTTCTGGGAAGCAGGATTTCCCTGACCATTCCCTTTGCCAGTGCTATTATCAGCTTCTTCCTGGGCGTTACCATTGGTTCCATCTCCGGATATTTCGGCGGAGCCGTAGATATTGTAATTCAAAGAATTATTGAGGTGATTGGCGCAGTACCCCAGATTCCTCTTTGGATGGCTCTTTCGGCGGCAATTCCTCCCGGAATCTCCACCGTAAAGATGTATTTTTACATCACCATCATCCTCTCCTTCATCAACTGGACCGGCATGGCCCGGGTAGTACGAGGCAAATTCCTTTCCTTAAAGAATGAGGACTATGTGATGGCAGCAAGGCTTTCCGGCGTATCCACCTGGAAGATCATCTGGAAGCATTTGGTGCCCGGCTTTATGAGCTACCTTATCGTGTCCATCACCTTAGGAATACCGGGTTCCATCGTCGGCGAGACCTCCATGTCCTACTTAGGCCTTGGCATCAAGTCTCCCGCAACCAGCTGGGGCGTACTGCTTCAGGAGGCAAGCTCCGTCACCGACGTTGCAAGCAATCCGCATAAGCTGATCCCCATTATCTTTGTGACGATCACCGTTCTGGCTTTTAACTTCCTGGGCGACGGAATCCGTGACGCTGCAGACCCGTATAAGTAAGGAGGCCAAGATTGAAAACCGATAATATAAACAAAGAAAACATACTTGAAGTCAAAGACCTTCATGTGGATATACATATGACGGAGGGACTTCTGACGGCAGTCCGGGGCGTAAACTTTGAGATGAAAAAGGGCGAGACGCTGGGCCTGGTGGGCGAGTCGGGCTGCGGAAAATCTCTGACCTGTAAGGCAATTTTAGGCATCAATGACAAAAAGTGCGTGTCCAGCGGACAAATCCTGTTTGATTCGGAGAGCATGGGCCAAGTGGATCTTCTTTCCCTGGATCAGAAAGGCAAGGAAATCCGTTCCATCCGGGGCAAGGAAATCTCCATGATCTTCCAGGAGCCCATGGTAGCTTTCTCCCCCATGTATACCATTGGCAATCAGATCAACGAAGCCACAAGGCTCCATATTACAAAGGACAAAAAGAAATCAAAGGAAATATCCATGGAAGTGATGCGCAAGGTGGGCATTGCCAATGTGGAAAAGCGTTATAACCAGTATCCCCATGAGTTTTCCGGCGGTATGCTCCAGCGTGCCCTGATTGCCATGGCACTGGTCTGTAATCCGAAAATGCTGATTGCAGACGAGCCCACCACCGCTCTGGACGTAACCATTCAGGCACAGATCCTGGAGCTGATGAAGGAACTTCAGAAGGACTTCAACATGGCAATCCTTTTCATCACTCACGATCTGGGCGTAGTTGCCAAAATGTGCGACCGGGTGGCCGTTATGTACCTGGGTAAAATCGTGGAAAGCGCAGATGCCTCGGAAATCTATGCCAATCCCCAGCACCCTTATACAAGGGGACTGATCGGATCCGTCCATAAAATCGGCTCCAAAAAAGAGGATAGATTATTCTCCATCGAGGGAACGGTTCCACTGGCCATGAATCTGCCCAAGGCCTGCGGCTTTTACGACCGCTGTGAT
>CAZAMX010000015.1:0-18038 GCA_964486095.1 uncultured Acetatifactor sp.
GACGACGAAAAGGAGATTTGCAGCCGGCTGAAGAAGCTGGTTTTGGATCAAAGGGCTGACTGTGAGGTATTTTTGTTTGATTCCGGTAAGGAACTGCTGAAATCCAGGCAGCGCTTTGCAATTATTCTGATGGATATACAAATGGAGGGGATGAGCGGGATCGAGACGGCCAGGGCTCTGCGCATGAAGGATGAAAACGCAGTGCTCATTTTTGTGACGGCTTTGAAGGAGTATGTATTTGAAGCCTTTGACGTGTCCGCATTTCACTATCTTTTAAAACCGATTGCTGAGGATAAATTCCGCAGGGTATTTGAAAGTGCGTGCAGGGAGGCGGAGAGGCGCGGGCAGGAAGCGGAAGAGCAGATCTTTTTTCGCACCAGAGCCCGCAGCTTTACCCTGCAGAAACAGGATATACTGTATGTGGAGAGCAGAGGACGAAAGGTGGACATTCATACAGCAAAGGACTGCATTACGGTCTATGCTACCATGAACGGCTTAGAAGAGCAGCTGGGTAGAGATTTTTACAGATGCCACAGAGGCTACCTGGTGAATCTTGGGCATGTGACGGGATATGAGCCGGATAAAATTTTTCTGGGGAGCGGAGAGACCGTTTTTATGGCACGGGATAAGTACGGGGAGTTTGTGAAGGTGTACATGCGGTTTCTGAAGGAAGGGGGAGTCGTCCATGTATGATGTGATGCTGGTAGTCATGGACGCGGTGGTCTTTACCTTCTGGGGCTGGTGTCTTTACCGGTTTTGCGGATGTTTTCTGGTATTGCGGCGGCTTGGACACAGGGACGGGGACCGCCTTCGAGCCGGGAAGAGCTTTTTCAGGAACGGCTGGCCCATGTGGTGCTTTTGGACAGGGTGGAAGTGGCTGGTAAGCATGTTTACGGAGACGGATTATGATACCGTGCGTCTGCTGCTTCGGACGATTGTTGTTTACGGAGCTTTGTTCCTGTTTTTGTGGGTATTTTATGAGGGCAGACGGGGAGCGCTGCTCTTTTCTTTTGTGACCTTTGTGGCAGTCAGCGAAATTAGCAGATTTCTGGCCCATGCGGTCATGTCCTTGGGAAATCATCTGTATGACCTGACGGATCCCCTGCTGTTGGAGGGCCGGATCACCAATCTGGAAACATATCTGCACTTTATCAAGATTTATGCCTGTCTGATGCAGATTATTATGAATCTGGTCTTTATGATTGTCTTAAGGGGAACGCTGCGCCGGGTGAGCGTGGATTTTGAGGGAGAAAGACCGGGCTTTGAACGGGTGGAACTTAAGTTTCTGCTTTTGCCGGGCGGCACTGCTGTCGTGTGCTGCGCGCTGCTTAGAATCATTCTGGTGACCATGGAGGATCAGATTCCCCAATCTCTGTATGAAAAGTATCCTCTGCTGACGGTGGTGGTGCCCCTGCTGCTTATCCTGTGTCTGTGCCTGGTGCTTTACAGCGCAAGACTGTTTTGCCGGCTCAAATATCTTCATGAGGAAAAGAACAGAAGCCTGATTCTGGAAAAGCAGCTGGAGGGCATGGAAGAGCATCTGCGGGAGACGGAGCGGATTTATGCAGGGGTCAGGGCCATGAAGCATGATATGAGGAATCAGCTGGCGGTAGTGACGGAGCTGGCAGGCCAATCCGGAGCCAAGGAGGAACTGCAGACCTATCTGGCGCAGCTGAATCAGACCTTAGACGAACTGGATTTTCCCTGCAGGACGGGAAGCGCGGCGCTGGATACTCTGGTGGCGATCAAATATCATGAAATGCGGGAAAAGGTTCCCGGTATTTCCTTTCAGGCGGAGGACCTGCTGATACCGGAGGGGTTAAAGGTCAGTCCCATGGACTTGAGCCTGATTTTGGGAAACGGGCTGGATAATGCCATAGAAGCCTGCGAGAGGCTGGCAGCCACGGAAGGTCCGTGGATCAGGGTACGCACGATGATGAGGGCCTCTTTCTTTTTGTTGGAGATTGCCAACAGCTTTGACGGAAATCTGAATTATTCTCCGGGACAGGAATTTCCGGAAACATCAAAGCAGGACACAGGTCTTCATGGAATCGGGCTCACAAGCATCCGGGAAACGGCGAGGAAGTACTGCGGAGGCGTGGACTGGCAGGGGGAGGATAAAGTCTTTACCCTGACGGTGATGCTAAAGACGAACGTTAGTTCCGTGGGAGCAGAGGGAATGAAGGCCGGCCGGAATGACTGGTAACAATTTAAACAGCTTTGATGACAGAAAGCAAAGATCTGGCCGGCTGTCTGCCGATCTCTCATTCAAGGATCAGCGGAATGGGAGGAAGGATGATGGATTATTTTAGTTTGAACGGCCTGTACCAAACAACGGCCGCAGCCGGCGGATTATATGGTTTGACAGGAGCGTACGGCCTGGCACCCGCCTATGCAAAATTTACCAGTGCTTTACAAAAGGCGGTGGGCGACCGTCAGACGATTTGTGAAAGCGGAGATGTGATCATGAGCTTTCCGCCCCGAAATACTGCCGATTACAAGGTGGATGAGAGCAAGAGTACAAAGGATATGTCCAGGGACACAAAGAATATGTCCAGGGACACAAAGAACATGTCCAGGGACACAAAGAATATGTCCCCAGAGGAATACAGACGCTACATCTGCAGCAAAATATCCGACCTGCCGGTCAGCAACAGCTGCCGGATGAACTGTAACGGTATGCTTGTTCTCAAGGAAGAAGCCTTTACCAATATGCAGAAGGACCCGGCATATGAAAAAGAGGTGCTGGATATGCTGGAGAAGGGCTTTCAGGCCCAGTATCCTTTTTATTCTTCCAATTTGAGTTTACAGGTCATCGGAGGCAGCGCAAAGGAATGCTACGGAACAGGACTGCCGGCGCTGAACGGCTCGTCGAAGTTAGCAGAAACACAGGATAGCGGCCTGCAGAAGGCAAGGCGGATCCAGGAAAGAGAACAGGTCTACACGCAGATGAGTATTGGGAGAGGCGGAAGCCTGGCGGAGCGTCTGGCCTCAAATCGAGCGGCCAGGCTGCAGCAGCGGGAAAATGGCTGGCATAAATAGTGGTGCAAAATAATGCGGCAATGGCATTGGGGCGGCATAATTCTATAATTCAAAGAAAAGCCGGAAACATGCAACATGCGGGAAAGGATGGTAGCTTTCGATGAGGATCACGAAGGGAATGTTGAACAGGCATAACGGAGGCGGACTGATTTCCAGCAGGAAATCCCTGTTGGATCATGTTAAGTCAGTCAGGGCAGGAGGCAGCTCCAGATTAAATACCCTGAACGTTCAAAACGGACGCAAGCTTAACGTGGCGGATACCATTGCTTCCAGATACGCCAGAACGGGATACCAGAGACTGGAAAATGCAGCGGATTCTCTGGAAAAACAGGTGAGTACACTGGGGGGAAGAGCGGATCTGGGGGCCGTATCGGCGGCAGATGTGGAGAGCCTGTTGGAAAATTATAATACGACGCTGAAAAATCTGTACCAGTGCGACGGCTCTTTGAACAATTTTTATCGCCAGAGCTTGAAACAGGCGGCTACCGACAATTTGGACGCCTTAAACAGGATTGGCATCAGCTATGGCAAGGACGGCTCTTTGAGCCTGAGCAGGGTTAAGCTTGGCAAGGCGGGCAGCGAAGAAATAAAGGCGGCGCTGGGCAGCGGTTCCGGCTTTATAAAGCGTCTTGGCGCCGTTGCCTCCAGAGTTTCGGACAATGCCTCGGCAAATATGCGGACTGCCTCCAGCAGGTACAATGCCGGCGGAGATTTAGGCAGCTCTTACTTCAGCAGGTATAATTTTCTGGGTTGAAACGGACGATATAAATATGAACGGAATGAAGATTTTCTAAGGTCAGAAAATACTTGACCTAAGAAAATCTATGTCATTCCGAGAAGAACGCAAAACCGGCGTTCTTCCGGACTTGCACCAAGTTCATTAACTGTTTGTGCTGGCGGCGCCGGCATGTCTGGAAATTTCTCAGCCTGCAAATTTTCGGTATTTTGAGAGGGCGGAAGGGGGCGGAAGGATGCAATTAGGGGTTTTGGACAGAGGAATGGATTCCGCGGGGAGCCGAAGGGCTTCCACAGTAAGAGACAGACGTTATTCAGGGACGAATCATGTAAAAGAGGCGGGAGAAGACGGCAGCTTTGAACGCCGGGTGAGCATAGGAATCAAGGCGCTGGCAGATGAAGCGGCGAAGGAAAAGAAGGATTCTCCGGTCTTGGAGGTAAAGGCAGAGGGGGAAGAGAAAGTAAGCGGAGGCCATCGTTCTCAGGCGGTCAAGATCTACCAGGCGGCAGCGGCAGGCAAGGCAAATCCCATCAATAGTATGCGCCAGGTGCCGAAGGTGCCCTACGGACACTTGGCCAAGGACGGTGTCATCGAATATAACGGCGTCGTATTTGTCTGTGACGAGAAGACTAACAGCATTTGTCTGGGCAACGTGGAGGACAAGAGCCAGGTAATTACCGTAACTCTGTCCGGCGGCGGACATCTGAAGGTAAACCGGAAGAATATCGGCGATCTTGCCAAGGCAGTGGGAATGTTTTCACCGGAGGATCTGAATCTGATCATGCGCGCCATTGCTCAGGATACAAAGATTCAGTCCGTCAAGAAAGAGATTGACGACATGGAGAACAGTATCGGCAGCGCCGAAAGCGCCATATCAGGAGAGGCTCCGGCAGATTCAGGGAATGCGGAAGAGACGGATGAGACATAAAGAAAATGAGCGGGCGGCCATGGCCGCCCGTTATTTGTTATCATTCAGTACTCTGCTCCCGGCCGGGCACCCAGCCCTCCAGCACATTTTCCATAGTGTATTCCGCGGCTTCTTCCTCTGTCAGCTGACGGGAAAAGTCCGCTCTGGTGTCCGGGCTGGCGCCGGGACCCTTAGAACGGTATTCGGCAAAGAAAAAATGGCCGTGAGGCTTGCCCCAGTCCGCCCAGCCCGCAGGGTGAATATGGGCTCCCAGTTCACAATCCAAATATACTGTCTTTGCCCATTCCCGCCAGGGCCGGCCCAGCATTACCGTGCCGGGGGGACAGTCGCTTTCCAGCCTGCAATTATGGAATACATAGCCGAAGGACCGGTCCTTCGGTGTAGAAGCGGCGGTAACATAACCATAAACGGGAGCCTGTTGCTCCGGGAGAGTTTTTGGCTCCGGGAGATGTTTGGGCTCCGGGAGAGTTTTTGGCTCCCTGGGCAGCCCGGAAAACAGCACGCAGTTTTCAAACCAGGCAGTGCCGCCGCCAAAAATGAAATCCACGTCGCCCCGAATCAGACAATTCTGAAAGCAATGCCGCCCCGGTATCCTTGGCTTGTCTGCGCCGGGCCCTTTGAAGCCGCCGGGAATCGCTTCCTTTAACGGCAGGGGAGCCGTAAAAAGAGTATCCTGGCTTCCCAACAGGCAGCAGTCTTCAAAGCAGATCCGGTCTCCGTCCACATAGAGGGCCAGAGCCTGTCCTACCGCACAGCCGTATCCGGCATCATTCTGAAAGGTCAGATGCCTGGCAGTAAAATCATGAGTATCGATCCGCACGGAAGCAGTGCGGAAAGTACCCCGCTTATCCCCCTCCGGCATGGGATCAAAGGCGGCATCGCCCCAGATTAACACCGTGTCGGCACGATTGCTGCCCTCTCCCTGCAATGTCAGGTTCGGACGGCTGATGACCAGCTTTTCCCGATAAATGCCGGGTCCGATGTGGATTACCGCCGGGGTGAGCGGGGAAAACGGAGCGGGATAGGTTTTTTCCGGTGTCGGCATATTTTGCAAATGCTGATGATTGTGTGCATCTTCCTTGTTTTCCAGGCTTTTCAGCGCGGCGGCCACCGTATCGAAGCAGGGGGCAGATCCGGGTATATTTACATGGAGGTGAATTGCTTTAGGGTTCATGATGTGTGTCCTTTTAAAATCTTGATTTTAAGGGGAGCCGCCAGCATAAATTTCAAGCCACGGCATAATAATATTACCCTTATAAAATATTGTAAGAGCTTACCAGGGGAATGTCAAACGGAATGTGAGAAGGATGCTAATGCCAATGGTGAGGCAGGTCTGTTGTCAATTGCGAGGCAGGTCCCGGTTGACTTTGGCGGTGCTATGGGGTATGATAGTCATACTGTGATTTGTGTAACGAAAGGTGAATTTGCTAAAACCCCAAACAGCCAGGAAAGAGGCAAAAGCTGATTTATATATGGAAAAAAAGGTAGAAGTAATAAAGAGTAAATGCGGAGAAAATATAAGAGTCAAGCAGGGCATATACACGATCTGTTTTGTACTGCTTTGCCTGATTGACCAGCTCATCGGCAGCGCTACGGGAAGAGTCCAGCATACGGCTGCAAATTGTACCGGATTTTTGATTGCTGTCATTATTTTAACAGGGTATCATTGGAAAGACTTTATACGACTGCCTTATCTGCTATGGACGATCTGCAGCTTGATTGGCGGAAAAATTGCGATTGACTGGGGCCGCCAGAACTATGACGGTTATGGGAAATGGGTTACCGCCGTACTAAATGTTATTATATACGGATACCTGGTGATAAGAATTCTGATGGGGATATATGCGGAAAAAAAGACTCCCCGAATGAACTGGCCCTATTTTGGCATTTGGGTGCTTATGATGCTGGGCATGATATTTTCTAAGAACGAATCGGTGTGGCCTGTATGGTTTCTGGTAATGTTCGGCTGTTTTTATCTGACGGAATATACAAGGGCAGAGCTGGATGCCCTGTTTAACGGTATGCTGAATGGCATCATTATCGGGTTTTGCATCCTGCAGGGCTTTGCTACCATGTACAGGGCCTTTGATGAGCTACGGTATGTGGGGATGTATACAAACTGTAATATGTATGCTTTGTTCTGTCTGATGGTTCATACTGCTATCCTGAGTAAGTGGTATCAATTTAAAAAGAAAGGCTCATCCATGGTGTGGAGAGTGCTGGCAGGGGGAGGAAGCGGTATTTTGATGGCATATTGCTTTTTGGCGATTGGGCGTACAGCTATGATTGTTATGTGCTTCAATCTGGTATTGTTGATCGTTTTGCTTTTCCTGCAGGAGAAGAAAAACAGGATTCTTAAGGCGGCAGGCAGGCTGGCGGCAGTAGTGCTGGCGGCGATTTTGGCATTTCCAGTGGTATTTTCCAGCGTCAGAATAATACCGGCGGAGTTTTATTCTGCGATGATTTTGTCCGGAGATTCGGGAAATAAGATTCAAGGGATGGTGCCCTTGGAGGATGATCGCTACATAGAGATGGATGAGTTCCTGGAAGAGGCGCTGGGCAGACTGTTTTGGTTTTTTCATCCGCAGGAAGAGAAAGCGGACGGGGCGGATATAGTGGGCTGGATCGACAGTTTTTTTGCGCCTTCTTTAAAAGTATATGCTGCGGAAGACATTCCGGCCGGGGAGCTTTTGTCAGTAGAGATGTCGTCGAAAAAGAAGCCTTGGGGCAGCGGTCTTAGTGAAGAGGATCCCGTGCTGACAGATCCGGATGAGATGGTGGATCCGGTTAAAATCCGCTGGGCAATTTATAGAACCTATCTGGGCAGACTGAATCTTTGGGGGCATAAGAACAGTGAAGACGGAGTATGGGTAAACGCGTGGAGCTATTATGCGCCTCATGCTCATAATTTTCTCCTTCAGATTATGTTTTCTTTTGGGATTTTGACGGGTATTCTGTTTTTATTGATTGTTTCGTCAACTCTTTTGCAATGCCTGAAAAAATGTATCAGGAAGGCAAAGGAAGATTGGTTTTTTATCGTGGGTGTTTTCATGATTACTTCCTTTGTGGGTTTTGGAACCTTGGAGGTGGATTGGAGACTGGGACAGCTTTCGTTTACAGCAGTTTTTGTGGTGCAATATCTGCTTCTTCATAAGTGCGGTGAGGAAAGCGGCAAAGATGGACGGCGGGATCAAAATCAGGAAAGCGGCGCCCGTAAATTGGTGAGAAAGAACAGGCAGCCATGAGAAAAAATTTAAATGCGCGGGCTAACCGGATATGGTTTTTTGTTTGTGTGATCCTGGCGGGCTTAACGGTTCTTGCCGTCTGCAGGAGTCTGATCATCGGTATGGATGCGGATGAACAGTACGCGGTAACGCTGGCGTACCGGATGGCAAAAGGGGATCTGATGATCCGGGAGATATGGGATCCACATCAGACCTCCGCGATTTTCCCCGCACTTTTGATTAAGGTATTTTGGCTTTTTTCGGAAGATAATTCTTTTCTGCTTTTATACTTACGGACGGCAGGTATTTTATTTCAGGCGATTGTCAGTTTCTTCTGGTATCGGGTAATGCGCTCAGAGTACGGTAAGCGTCCGGCGCTGTTAACGGCGCTGGTGCTTTTCCATACCTTGCCCAAGTGGATTGTGACCCCGGAATTTGCCAATCAGCAGCTGTTGTTTTGGATATTGACTATCCTTTGTCTGTATTATTATGAAAAGAACAGGAAGGATCGTTTTTGTATCTATGCAGGAATTATGTTATGCTGCACTGTTCTGGTATACCCGTCATGTGCTCTTTTGTTTATCCCTTATGTGATATGGCTTGGCAGGAGAGAACGGCGGGGAGCAATATTGTTGACCTTAACCTGTGTGGCAGGGGCCGGTATTTTTATAGGATTTCTTTTTTCCGATCTGACCTTTTCGGAATTTGGTCTTTATATGGAGCAGATTCTTGCTGATCCCACGCATAACGAAGGCCTGGCGGAAAAGCTGGGCGCTTATTGCAGGGAAGCGGCGGGGCTGTCAGTATATCTTTTGATTTATCTGATCATAGGATTGCTTATTTATTGCATTGTGTCAAAAGCTGTTCATAAAAGGTTCGGACTGAAAGAGCTTCTTCGAGGAAAAAGCAGCGGCATTTTCTTCTTGGTCTTATGTATTGCCGCGGTAGATCAGGTTCGGATGTGGCTTTTTGAACATACGCCGACAGTTCATCCCCAACTGCATTATTTGATATTATATGCCATGGGTGGGGTTCTGTATTGTACGAATTCCGCAGAAAAGAAGCGCGGCCGCGGCACCTTGTTTGGCCTGGCCTGGCTGCCCTCACTGGCGGGCTTTGGAGCAGTGCTGCTGCTGACGAATCTTGACCTGAAGGCTTCCTTTGTCCATTTGCTTCCCGGTATGCTGGCCGCCCTTTTATTCTGGTGTGACGACAGAGGGGGACAGGAGATTACTGCAGGGGAAGCTGCTCTGTCAGAAGCAGGGGCGAAGGCCGGAGAAAAGATTCGGCACCCGGCAATGGCTTTATGTCGCAAACTGTCACTGCCGCTTCTGTGGGTCTTGCTCCTAATCGGAGCCAGAGGTTATCTGGTACGGGCTGACGAGGGAATGCCGGCAAATGTTTTCCTTGTCAAGCAGAAGGCTTTGTACGGGGCAGCTAAGAATGTTTATTGCTCCTACATGACAGGCTATCAGTACAACAGTGATTATCTTTTTATAGAGGAAAATCTGGAACCGGGGACCAGGGCGCTGTATATTGGCAGGGAGCTGTTGATCGTTTATTTGATGAACGATATGGAGGTGTGTGCGCCTTCGGTGATCAGCACACCTGTATATGATGAACGATATCTGAGATATTATGAGATGAATCCGAAAAAGAAGCCGGAAGCGATCATCATTGACAAGGGGTATTTTCAGGCTATGGAGAAAAGCCCGGGATTTATTGCGGATTGGGTCAGGGAAGAGTATGCCTGGGAAAAAAGGAAAGAGTCGGAATTCTTATGGATTGTGGAGCGCAGGTAAGAGGTCGGATGGAGGCTGGAAACAACGGGAATTTGCATGAATTAGAAAATGATAATCTGTTAAAACATAATTGACATGGAAATTTAGGTGTTATATAGTATTATATGGAAACGAGAGGTGTTTATATGTCTGTATTAATTGTGGTGGCGCATCCGGATGATGAGGTCTTGGGAGCTGGTGCGACTATGTATAAATTGGCTAAAGAGGGAAAAGAGATCAACGTGTGCATTTTATGCGGCAGAGCAATGGCAAGAGATCATAGGCCATCTGACAGCGAGTTGGCGGAGGATGTTGTTTCCAGCATGGATATATTAGGGGTGAACAAGGTTTTTAACGGTGATTTCCCCAATATTGAATTTAATACTGTCCCTCATTTGAAGATGGTTCAATTTATCGAAAAAGTGATTGAAGAAACAGGGGCGGAGATGGTGTTTACACACCACCCGGGTGATTTGAATAATGATCATCTTCATACATCTTTGGCGTGCCAGGCAGCAGTGAGACTTTTTCAGCGGCGTCCGGAGGTGAAACCTTTGAAGGAATTGCTTTATATGGAAGTGCCGTCGGCAACAGACTGGGGCTTTAATAGTGCGATGAATATGTTTCGACCAAATACATTTTTTGAAGTAGGCAGGGAGGCTGTTCATAAAAAAATTGAAGCATTATCATGTTATCGCGGGGTGATGAGGAATTATCCACATCCAAGAAGCAGCGAGGCTATAGAAGGCTTGGCGGCGTACAGAGGCGGGCAATCCGGCTGTTATTATGCAGAAAGCTTTGAAAGTGTATTCAGGAGAATTTCGGAATGAAAAATCAGAAAATTGCGTTTGTTACTTGTGTTCAGTTGGGGCGCAGTTGCATTGAAAAAATCTTAGATATGGGCGGTCATTTGGATCTGTTAATTACACTTCTGGATGATAAGGCCAAGGATAAGTCTGGGCGGGTATATATTGATGACATAGCAAAGAGGAAAAATCTTCCTTTATTAAAAGTAAACAATATTAACGACCAAGAAGTTATTGACATGGTACGGGAAATGGAAATTGACTGGTTGTTTGTAATTGGCTGGTCACAGATTGTAAAGCCGGAATTGCTGGCGCTTCCCAGAAAGGGGTGTATTGGAATGCACCCGACGCTGCTGCCGGAGGGAAGGGGAAGAGCAGCTATTCCTTGGGCAATCCTTAAAGGATTAAAAAAGACTGGAGTATCCATGTTTCGCCTGAGCGAAGGCGTGGATACGGGGGATATACTTGGTCAGGTTGAGATTCCGCTTTCAGAAAAAATTACAGCAACTGAGTTGTATGACCGGGTAAATGAGGCGCATATTCAACTGTTGGAAAGGTATTGGAAACCAATTGTAGAAGATACGATTGTAGCAGTGCCTCAGAACGAGTCAAAAGCTACTGTTTGGGAGGGCAGAAAACCGAAGGACGGGGAAATTTTTTCTGTCATGACGAAGCAGGAGGCAGATCGAATGGTTCGAGCGGTGACGCATCCATATCCTGGGGCATTTTACATTCAAGACGGGAGAAAGATTATAGTCTGGTCTGCAGAAACGGGGGATAATGAAAAAAAGAATTCTTTTCAATTAGCTGATGGTTATTTGTATCCGATAGATTATGAAATAGCAGAGATGGAAGCGGAGAAAATAAAATGAAACGTCGTAGTATCCAGTTGGTAGTGAAAAGAATCTTTGATATGATTGTATCATTGCTCCTGTTGGTGCCTTTTTTTCCAATTTGGCTGATAATTGCCTTACTTATTAAACTTACTTCAAGGGGACCTGTTTTTTTTATACAGGACAGGCCGGGATATAAGAGAAGAATATTCAAAATCTATAAATTTCGAACTATGAAAACAGGATCGGAAAAGATGGTGAAAGGTCAGGAAGTTATGAAGAATGATGACCGTATTACATCTATCGGTCGTTTTCTGCGCAGAACCAAAATAGATGAGATACCTCAGGTACTCAATGTATTGCGGGGGGATATGAGTTTGGTAGGGCCAAGACCAGAGCGAATTGCTTCTCTTGAAGATTATGACGATGAAATTTCCAAAAGGCTGAACATGTTGCCGGGGATGACTGGGCTGGCTCAGGTAAGCGGAAACATATATCTGGATCTTAAGGACAGGTACAAACTGGATGTTTATTATGTGGAGCATTTTAGCTTGTGGCTGGATATTAAAATTTTAATGCGCACGGTGGGGGTTATCTTGTGGGGGGAAGATAAGTACAGAGGGAAGAGTCTGATCAGGTGAGGACACAGGTAGAACAAAAAACAGGTAAGACTGAATAGCATAGCAGAAATAATGGGAGTGGAAATGAAAAAGTTCAACAATACCGCCGGGTTTGAAGATTACGGGTATTTAAAACATTTTGACATAGACTTAAGTGAAAAAAATATAAAGCGAGTGCTGATTACTGGCGCGGGCTCTTACATCGGGGAAGCCTTTGAAGCTTATGCCAAAGAGCATTATCCTGCAAATTTTACGATTGATACCGTGGATATGCGAGATTCAAACTGGCGAAAAAGGAAGTTTACTTCTTATGATGCCGTATTTCATGTGGCGGGGATTGCTCATGCAGATATAGGGAAGGTTTCGGAGCAAGAGAAGAAGAAATACTATACGATCAACAGGGATCTGGCGATTGAGACGGCGGAGAAAGCGAAAGCAGAGGGCATAAGACAGTTTGTCCTTATGTCCTCTGCTATTATTTACGGGGATTCTGCACCTTATGGGAAGGAAAAGGTAATAGGGGAGACAACAGTGCCTGCTCCGGCCAATTTCTATGGGGACAGCAAGTGGCAGGCTGATCAGGGTGTGCGGAGATTGGTCTCGGAGAACTTCCGTGTGGCGGTTTTAAGGGCACCGATGATTTACGGGAAAGGCAGTAAAGGGAATTATCCTGTGCTTGTAAAGTTGGCGAAGAGCCTGCCAGTATTTCCAGATGTAGAGAATAGGCGGTCCATGCTGTATATCGGTAATCTGTGTGAATTTCTGTGCAAGTTGCTTTTGTCCGGGGAGGGCGGGGTGTATTTCCCGCAAAATAAAGAGTATACAAGGACCAGTGAGATGGTTAAGCAGATAGCCAGGGCGGCAGGTAAAAAGATATGGGTGACAAGGTTGTTGAAGCCTGCGGTTGTGGCTGGGAGTCATGTACCGGGGAGAGTATCGGGACTGGTGAATAAGGCGTTTGGAAATTTGGTGTATAGCCAGAAATTGAGCAGATATATAGGATTGGAATATCAGATATTTAATATGAAATCTTCCATTATAAGAGCGGAGACAAAGGATTCTAACAGGGATGACATGTAAATGAAAGTGATCTGAATTATGAATGAAGATAATAAAAGACGGCGGTAAAGACGAAAATGGAAGACGCAAAAAAACATATTTTGGTGATAACACAATATTTTTATCCTGAATCATTCCGTATTAACGACATTTGTCAGGAATGGGTGAAACGAGGATATAGGGTTACTGTAGTAACTGGAATACCAAATTATCCGCAAGGTGAGTTTTATGAAGGTTATGATTATCAGCATAGAAGATATGAGATATTGAATGGTGTGGAAATTATCAGATTACCTATTAAACCTAGAAAGACGGGGATAGTAAATTTGTCCGTTAATTACTTATCGTATGTGGTTGAAGGTTGGAAATGGGTAAGGAAAACTAAACTGGAGGCGGATAGTGTTTTCATTTATGAGGTATCTCCAATGACGCAGGCATTGGTAGGTGTTTGGTATGCGCAGAGGCACCATGTGAAATGCAACCTTTATGTGACGGACTTGTGGCCGGAAAATGTTGAGATAGCATTGGACATTCATAATAGACTATTCCTTGGCGCAATTGGGGCTATGGTTGATTATATATACAAGAGGTGCGATCAAATTTTTACGTCTTCTAAGAGTTTTATTGAAAAAATAGAAGCACGTGGTATTAATAAAAAAAAGATTATGTATTGGCCTCAGTATGCGGAAGATTTCTATACAAAGGTACCTAAGGGAGAACCTTTAGAGATTCCAAAAGATGAGGTGCCAAATTTGACATTTGCAGGGAATATTGGAACTGCACAAGGGTTGGACGTGCTGGTGAACGCGGCGGTAAAATTAAAAGAAGAGAGCGTAAAAGTTCGTTTTAATATAATCGGAAATGGGCGTTATAAAAATGTTTTGAAGGAACACATAAAAAGAAATAATGTGAAGGAATATTTTAATTTTATACCACAAAAACCGGCCGAAATGATTCCTGAGTATTTCGCTTGGAGTGATGCGGCATTGATTACACTCTTTAAAAGCGAGGTATTTGCCATGACTATTCCGGCAAAAACGCAATCGTGTCTTGCATGTGGTATTCCAGTGCTGGTTTCAGCGGATGGAGAAGTACAAAATATTATAAAAGAGGCTGATTGTGGATTTTGCAGTGGTTCCGGTGATGCGTCAGGATTGGCTCATAATATAAAGCAGTTTATTGCGCTAGGAGATAAGGAGCGGGAACAATTATCCTTAAATGCGTTAGCTTATTATAAGGAGAACTTCAATAAAAAGAATTTAATGGATAGAATGGAGGCATATATCTAGTGAATAATGAAATATTCAAAGGTAAAACATTAATGATTACTGGTGGGACAGGCTCCTTTGGTAATACTGTTTTAAACAGTTTTTTACAGACGGAGATTGGCGAGATACGAATCTTTTCCAGGGATGAAAAAAAGCAGGATGATATGCGTCATGAGTATCAGGCCCGGTATCCGGAGTATGCAGATAAGCTTCAGTTTTATATAGGGGATGTCAGGGACTTGCAATCTGTAAAAAGTGCAATACATGGAGTGGACTATATTTTTCACGCAGCTGCTCTGAAACAAGTGCCTTCCTGTGAATTTTTCCCGCTGGAAGCTGTAAAGACAAATGTATTTGGAACAGAGAATGTACTAACGGCGGCTATCGAAGAAGGCGTAAAGACGATTATCTGTCTTTCTACGGATAAGGCGGCGTATCCTGTTAATGCTATGGGCACATCTAAGGCTATGATGGAAAAAGTGATTGTTGCTAAGAGCCGTACCGCAAGTAAAACCAAAATATGTTGTACAAGATATGGTAATGTTTTATGTTCGCGTGGTTCCGTGGTGCCTTTATGGATCGAGCAGATCAGGGAAGGCAAACCGATTACACTTACAGCACCTGATATGACCAGATTTGTAATGAGCCTTCCGGAGGCGGTAGAACTCGTATTGTTTGCCTTTGAGAATGGGGAGTCCGGAGATATATTGGTGCAGAAGGCACCTGCCTGTACGATTGAGACTTTGGCAAAAGCTACCACTGAATTGTTTGATCCTGGTCATGAGATCAACATTATTGGAATCCGCCACGGGGAAAAAATGTATGAAACGCTGCTTACAAATGAAGAATGTGCACATGCGTATGATATGGGAGGCTTCTACAGGGTACCATGTGATAAGCGCGGCTTAAATTATGATAAATATTTTACACAAGGGGAAACTGCCAGAAACAGATTGACAGAATTTAACAGTAATAATACCAGACTTATGAATGTGGAAGAAGTAAAGGAGAAACTTCTTTCCTTAGATTATATCCGGCAGGAATTGGCTAGATGGGGTAGATAAAATGAAGTTTTTGGTTATTGGCTGTAACGGAATGGCAGGTCATATGGTTTCGTTATATTTAAAAGAACGAGGGCATCAGGTTACCGGATATGCGAGACAGAAGTCTCGATTTGTGGATACAGTTATAGGTGATGCCGTTGACTTTGAACTGTTAAAGAATACAGTAGTTCGAGGGGAATATGATTCTGTTATAAACTGCGTGGGACTCTTAAATCAATATGCAGAAAGCGATCATCCGATGGCGGTTCTTTTAAATGGATATTTGCCTCACTATTTGGCGAAGGTAACAGAAAACACAGGTATTCAAATCATTCATATGAGTACTGATTGTGTGTTTTCGGGGAGAACAGGTAAGTATACGGAAGAGTCGGTTCCGGACGGGACACTTTTTTATGACAGATCAAAGGCAATGGGAGAATTAAATGATGATAAGAATATTACTTTGAGAAATTCTATCGTGGGGCCAGATATAAAGGAAAGCGGCATTGGCTTAATTAACTGGTTTATGTGCCAAAGGGGATCTGTAGACGGTTTTACAGGGGCTATATGGAGCGGCCAAACCACACTACAGCTTGCTAAAACAATGGAAGCTGCAGCATGCAGCCGTGCCCATGGTTTGTATAATGCTGTACCGGAAGGCAGCATCAGTAAATACGAACTGCTTAAGATGTTTAATACGTATTTGCGTAGAGAACCAATAGATATTCACCCGGTGGAAGGAGTGCTGAGAGATAAATCACTTATCAGAACAAGGTATACCGGATTTGACTATCTTATTCCTGATTACGAAACGATGATAAAGGAACTGGGAGAGTGGATGAGGATACATAAGGAGTTGTATCCGCATTATGATATTTAATCAGAGGATGTAAGTCAGATGGCAAATGTAAAGAAGATTCGATTGATGACTATTGTAGGAACAAGGCCTGAAATTATAAAAATGTCAGAAATTATAAAAAAGTGTGATCGGTATTTTGATCACATTCTTGTCCATACCGGGCAGAACTATGACTACTCTTTAAATGAAGTATTTTTCAAAGAGCTGGGTCTTAGAGAGCCGGATTATTATCTTGGGGTTGTGGGCGAAAATCTGGGTCAGACTATGGGGAATGTGATTGCAAAGTCATATGAGCTAATGCAGCAAGTGCGGCCGGAAGCGGTTATCGTTCTTGGGGATACCAATTCCTGTCTTTGCGTTATTGCGGCAAAGCGATTGAAGATACCTATTTTTCATATGGAGGCCGGAAATCGGTGTAAGGATGAGAACCTACCAGAAGAGGTGATTCGTAGAATTGTGGACGTGACCAGTGATGTCAATTTGTGTTATTCCGAGCATGCCAGACGCTATATTTTGGAGACAGGAGTAAAGCCGGAATATACCTATGTGGTAGGTTCACCTATGGCGGAAGTGTTACAAGGTGTAGCAGACAAGATTGACAAAAGCAAAATATTAGAAGAACTAAACTTAAAAGAGGGCAATTATATTCTTTTATCTGCGCATAGGGAAGAGAATATAGATATAGAAAATAATTTCTTTTCTCTGATGGAAGCAGTAAATACAATGGCAAGGGTATATAATATGCCGGTGCTTTATTCGTGCCATCCCCGGAGCAAGAAATATATAGAGCAGAGGGGCTTTCAGTTTGATGCTCGCGTTATACAGCATCAACCATTGGGTTTTTGCGATTATAATAAATTGCAGCAGAATGCCTATTGCGTGGTGTCTGACAGCGGAACCATACCGGAAGAAGCGGCTTATTTTCATTTTCCGGCGGTATCGGTGAGGACCAGTACAGAACGTCCGGAAGCAATGGAAAAAGGAGTATTTACGATAGGGGGTATTTCTTCTGAACAGGTACTTCAAGCGGTAGATATGGCAGTTGCCCTGCACAGAAATGGGGATGAGGGGACAGCGGTACCTGCATATACTGATGAGAATGTCAGCACAAAGGTAGTAAAAATTATCCAAAGCTATGTGGGAATTATAAACAAGATGGTGTGGAAGAAATCCGATTAAATACTATTCTGATTGGAGAAAAAGATGCGTATTTTGTATTTTTGCTACTGCCCTGAAGAAAAATACCTGAGTGATATTGAAAAATTGGAATATTACTCCACATGTGTGGGTGCGATCGTGCAGTCAAGGGAGTTTATTCATGGATTAAGAGAAAACGGAACAGATGTTACAGTATGTTGTTTGATGCCATATAAACATGGTGAAAGTCCATCAAAGTATGTCCATTATAAGGCAGGTGACAACAATTATGCTTATCTTTCATATTGGAATCTTCCGCTCATACAGGAAATATCTAGATTTTTTAGTGCTTATGGTATAATTAGAAAATGGCTTAAATCAGCTCGTGGGGATGATAATGTTATTCTGGTAGCTTTAAATAACTATTTACCAGTATCGGTAGCAGCAAATTTAGTGAAAAAAAAGGCGGTATCCTTGACGTATGTGCAGGATTTGACTGACGATTTATATTCGGGTTCTGCTCTGAAGCAGATGAGTCCAGTTAAAAGGCTGCTAGTTAAACCTTATGTAAAAATAATAAAAGCTGTGACTGAGAAATATGATGGATTTATATATGTCAGCGGCAAAATGGCAGAAAAGATGAATGTTGTGCGTAAAAAGCCCTCTATGGTTTTGGAGGGAATCTGTGAATCGATGGATAAG
>CAZAMX010000016.1:0-17739 GCA_964486095.1 uncultured Acetatifactor sp.
CCGTACTTTGGAGACTTAGGTACCGTTACGTTTTTTCTCGAGCGAAAGCGTGTCTGAGCAGGAAGTTATCATCCCTGGCGGCGTGACTTACTGCACAAAAGGATGGTCATGGGTGGGAGCCGCCCCGCATATATTGTAGCAACGCACATCGTAACAGGTGGTCTCTCTTGAAAAAACGTTCTTCCCTTTCCCTGCGGCAGATCATGCTCATAGCTGCCCTGGTCCTGGCTTTTGGCGCCATGACTCTCTTTCTTTTTACATATAAAAAGGACGAAAAACGCTTTATTAATATCACTTCCGACCTCTTTACCGATGAGATGTCCGGTAATACTCTCAATATGCACTACACTGTTGCTCACCCGGAAGACTTTGGCATTTATGACTATGAGCCGCGTCTGCCGGGTTATAGCGCGGCAGGCTCCCTGCAAGGAAAGATTGCCACGGAAAACACCCTGGCCTCGCTGCGCGCCATCCGTCGGGACAGACTGAAATTTTCCGATTCCTATCTCTTGAAATTACTGGTTCGCTATCTGGAAAATTCCCTGCACTTAAGCAGCTTTTCTTATTACAGCGAACCCCTTTCCCCGGCTTCCGGCATGCAGACCCAACTCCCCATTCTGCTGGCGGAATATACCTTCCGCAGCAAACGGGACATAGAGGATTATCTTGCGCTCTTGGACCAGACGGACGAATATTTTGCCTCCCTTTTAACCTACGAACAGGAAAAGGCAAACGCCGGGCTTTTGATGTCTGCCTCAGGCTTAAAAAGCGTGCGCGAACAATGTGACACTATTGTCACAAAACAGGCATTAAACGAAGGGACACACTTTTTACAGACTACCTTTGAGGAACGCATCCGGCCCCTTCTGGAAAGCGGGAAGCTCACCCAGTCCGAAGCACAAAAATATCTGGCCGCTAATGACCGCCTGCTGAAAACAGTTTTGCTGCCTGCCTATACGGCTCTTGGCGACGGGCTGCTGGTGCTGGAGGACCAATCTGTTTCCCTGACCGGGCTTGGCGCATATCCCCAGGGAAAAGAATACTATGAGGCTCTTCTGATCTCCGAGACCGGTTCCTATCGCCCCGTAGACGAGATTCAGGAGCTTTTGACCGCCCGGTTTACCACCGAATATGAGGCCATCCGCCGCCTGCTTGACGAACACCCCTCTGCGGCTCTTCGCTACGGGAAAAATGACTCTGTTTCTTTCCCCTGCTCAAATGCCGCTCAGATGCTGGCAGACCTGCAGGAGCGCATGAAGGGAAGCTTCCCGGCTGTTTCGGGAGAAACCGTATCCGTAACCGTCAAGCCCGTCTCCGACAGCCTAAAAGACTACACTGCGCCCGCCTTTTATCTGACAGCGCCTCTGGACGATACTGCCAATAACGTAATCTATATCAATACCGGAAAGACCCTCACGAACCTTGAGCTGTACACTACCCTTGCCCATGAAGGGTATCCCGGTCATCTGTATCAAAGCGTGTACCATGGCCGCCGCTGTCTTGCAGGGAACAGCCGGGCTGCCGGGGAACTCATCTGGTATGGCGGCTACCTGGAGGGCTGGGCGGTATATGTAGAATTTTTGTCCTATGATTATGCCTCTGCCCTGATGCGGGAAAACATGCTGGAAGAAGATGCCGTACTGATACAAATAGAAAAGCATAACCGCAGTCTGCAGCTATGCCTTTATTCCCTTTTGGATATTATGATTCATTACGAAAATGCTTCCTTTCACAAGGTCGCCAAAGTACTGGAAAATTTCGGCATTGAGGACAGTGATTCCGCAGCTGCAATCTATTCCTATATTGCCCGGGAGCCCTGCAACTATCTGAAATACTATCTTGGATACCTGGAAATTCTCTCCTTGCAGGAAGAAGCAAAGACTGCCTGGCAAGAGGCCTACAGCGATTATCATTTTCACTGCTTTTATCTGAATAACGGTCCTGCAGACTTTTTATCCCTGCAGGAGCAGTTAGGCCAATGGAAGCCCTGAAGCTGACCCGCGGGAATCCGCTTTACTCCCGGCTGATCTCTTCCAGATACCCTCTGTCCCACAACAGAATCTTCAGCTTTTTGGCCGCTTCCACTGCGGGCTGGGTAAAATACTGATTTGTCAGCACTGCCCCTACCATTCGGTCATAATAATCCCGGCCCGCATATGCCTCCTGGATTGCCTTCACCCCCACAGGGGCAGTATAACGCTTACATTGAATGGCATAAGTAACCCCGTCCTTTTCCGCAAGTATGTCAATGCCATAGTCACCGCTGCCTTTCGTTACCTCTACCTCCAGAAAGCCCTGCTGCCGCAGCAGCTCCGCACAATAATATTCAAAATCATGCCCTTCCATCAGATCAATGTCCGAGGGATAATTTCGATTCCGTCTCCGTCTGAGAACGGCAGCGGCAATGAACACGCCCAAAACTGCCGCCGCCAGGATGATCGCTATATACACAGGTCCCTCCCTATTTTGCAAACATGACCTTCTCGCTGCCAAACAGCTTTGTCAGTCCCCACGCCAGCAGGAAAGCACACACCAGATTGCTTGCCATCGTCACGGCCATCTGTGCCGGCGCATACTGGAAGGAAAAAATGCCATACATACAATGTACGCTGTTATACATAGGAATGCAGAAAAGCCCGAGACTCTTCTCTCCTGTTCCGCCGAACATAGTCGTCAGACTGACGCCCATCATTAAGATCATCAGCGGCGCATTTGCCGTGCTGGCCTCCTTGATGCTCTTGGCAAATGCGGATATAACGGAAATCAGCGCCACCAGCACCAATACCGTGGTAAATATAACACCGAGAAGCAGTACATAATCCGTGGCCCCATATACCGAAGCATCCAGCTCCGCGCCTGATCCTGCCATCAAATTAGGCAGGGAAAGCATGGTGCCTAAAAAACTGGAAAGGCCTGCCAGCAAAGCTATGGCGCTGAGACTGATGATCTTTCCCAGAGCCAGGGAGCTGCGCTTCATGGGCGTAACCAGCAGGGTGGCAATGGTTCCTCTCTCCTTCTCCCCTGCGATGGCTTCCGGCGCTATGGAGATACAGCCGCTGAAAAGGAAGGTCATAAGCAGCAGCGGCAGCAGCATGGAAAAAAGCTGTCCTGTGGCATCCTTCTGGGACGCAAGGTCATAAGCTCCCGTTCCTGCATTCACGTCGAACTTGTTCGCCATGCCTTCCTCATAGGTATCCAGCACGCTCATTACAACCCTGTAAAGATTTGCAGATTCAACCGCCGTGGAATTATAATAGATTTCCACATTGGGGGCCGCACCGTCCGAAACCTCATACTCCGCCACTGCCGCCGAAAAATCTGCGGGAAATACCAGGAGCATATCTGATTCCTTGTCCGTAATGGCGCTCATTGCGCTGTCTGTCTCACTTGCAGAAAGCTCCGTCCAGTTTACCGGCAGCTCCTTCAGCATGGGCGACAGTTCCTCCGGCATGTTCTGCACATAAGCCGTGGCCACATAGGTATCGTCCGTGGTAAATTGTCCCATCATGCCCTTGCCCATAAAGGTATAGAGCACATAAATCATCAGGCCCGGCATCAGCACCGTGGTAAACACCATTCTCCTGTCCCCGAAGAACCGGGCAAACTCCTTTTTGATAATTGTCAGCATATCACTTTTCATACAATCTTACCCACCTTTTCCTCGTAAAGTTCAAAGAATCTCTCTTCCAGGCTCTTTCCCGCACACACCGCCTCCAGAGAATCACACATTACCATGCGGCCGTCTATGATAATACCCACCCTGTCACAGATTTTTTCGATCAGGCTGAAGATATGGGTAGATACAATAATGGTCTTGCCCTGATTTTTCAAATCCATCAGGAAATCCGTCACCACCTTGGCTGTCAGCACATCCAGACCGTTTGTGGGCTCGTCAAAAATAATCACATCCGGATTATGTACCAGAGAGATCACTAGCGACACCTTCTGCTTCATGCCCGTAGAGAGATTTCCAACCTTTACCTCTGCAAACTTATCAATGCCGAAACGGGCAAAAAGCTCTTCCTTGCGCTGCTTCTTTTCCTCTGCCGGCACGCCGTGCAAATCCGAAAAGAAGTCAAACAGATAATTAGGAGTGAAAAACTCCTCCAGCTTCAGCTCGCTTGTCAAAAAACCGATCTTACTGCGCACCTCCTCCGGCTCCTTCACTACGCTGGAGCCGTCCAGCAAAGCGTCTCCCTCATCCGGCCGGATTAATGTGGCCAGCATACGCAGTGTTGTAGTCTTTCCCGCACCGTTGGGGCCTAAAAGTCCGAACACCTCTCCCCGGTATGCGGTAAATGACAGATCGTTCACTGCTACCTTGACCTTATCATTGGTCTTTTCGATCTTCTGTTGCTTGGCAGAAAGCTTAAAAGTCTTTTTCAGCCCCTGCACTTCCAAAATTTTTTCCATGTAATTTCCTTTCCACCGTTTATGCGGTATGTTTTTCCTGCGCGGTCATTCATTACGTAACGGTTCAGACAGGTCACTGAACTGATACTTCATTGCCTTATAGCTTTGACTGGTAATATTTCTCAAGCAGAGCATAGCTGAACAGGTAAAAGGCAACCAGCCCCCAGCTGATCCACAGCAGCATATCATTCCCAAATACTCCGCCCAAAACCAGCATTACATACAATACACCCAACAGGATTCTGGCGGTCCCTCGAAGCGCCAGACTGTCCACCTCCAGCTCCCGCTCATCTGTCTCCTTCAACCGGAACTCCTTGAGCTTTTCCTCGTCTACCAGTCTCCGGCGTATCCTCAAAATTCCTACCAGTCCTCCAAATGCCATTCCTGCACCCAGTCCCAGCAGAAATCCCAGGCGGTAATCCGAAATTTCAATCTCCGTGCAGAAATGCACAAACAGGGAAACGGCCTCTGTGGCCATACCCAGCAGAATAAACAAGTAAAACCCGCCCCTGCGCTTTTTCAGCACAGCCCGATATTCCTCATTGTTCTTCGCCCTGCACCTGGGACAAAACAAACTTATCATATTTCCTCCTATTTACGCCTTAAGAAGCCGGCGACATGAATCATCTTTCAGCACGAATCCGCCTCATCAAACAAAAACAGCTCTTCAATCGTCACTCCAAAATACTTCGCTATCTTGTGTGCCAGTATTAGAGACGCATTGTATCTGCCATTCTCCAGGGAAATAATGGTCTGACGGCTCACGTTGACCGCATCCGCCAGCTCACTTTGGGTCACCCCCCCCATGGCCTTACGCAGCTCCTGAATACGGTTCTGCACAACACCACCTGCCTTTTCCCATATATTTCATTTGCGCAAAAAGTAAAGCATACTTTACTCTTGAAGTATAGTATGCTTTACATTCTATGTCAAGTCTTTTTTACAAACAGTTGCCTGCCCGGAAAACTTTAGCGTTATCTGCGCTTATGATATAGCCTGTTTCCCCGCGGCCTGCAGCCTGATCTGTATTCTTTACGGCAATCTCAAGTTTTTGTTCCTTTTCCTGCCATTTCACCTGTGTCACGGTATATTTCCCTTTTTCGTAATCATAACCGTCAAATCCGTCCTCATAGATATGATACTCCGCATCATGACCCGAATACACCAGAAGCTTAATATCCCGGGGAAGCTCTTCGGTTGACGAAGCAGACTCGCATACCGGGATTATGGAGCCCTCCCTGACAAATAAGGGTATCTTGTCTATTGGTGCGTCAACTGTTATGTATTGACTTCCTCTGTAATAAACATTCGTGTAAAAATCATACCACCCTCCTTCCGGAAGGTACACTTCCCGCGTTTTTAGTGCCTCTGTTTTCTCAGAGCCCGGCAGATAATACATGGGATGTATAACGGGACATACCATGATTGAACTGCCAAACATATATTGATCGGTTATTTTATTTGCAATTTCATCGTCAGGATAATCAAATGCCAGCAAATACATCATGGATCCGTCGTTAAGCCAGCAGTTCCCGGCTTCCGAATAGATATAAGGCATTAATTCATATCTCATGCGGTTTGCCTTCATGACCGCATCATAAAAAGGCACCTCATCGTTTGCGCAATGCCATAATTCACGCCGGCAGTCCGTGCCATGACCCCGAAAGATTGGCAGAAATGCTGCCCACTGATACCATCTTGTAAACAGCTCCCGATACCCCGGATCCTCAAAGCACTTGTCAAAATCCCCCTGCCAGTACCACGCTGCGCCTCTTTTTACAAAAAAGGCGCCAATATCGGTAGTCCAATAGGGCATTCCGCTTGCGCAAAAGTGCAGACCGGCTGCAATCTGGCGCTTCAATGTGTCCCATGTTGCGGAAATGTCACCTGACCAGAGAATCGTACCATATCTCTGCTGACCTGTGTATCCGCTCCGGGTGAGATTCACGACCCGCTTTCCGTCATTTTCGGAGCGCTGGCCTTCATATATACCCTGTGCATGATAGAATCCATAGGCGTTTCCCTGCTGAAGCGGTATATGGTTTTGCACATCACGGCAATACTCTTCGTACATTTTGGCAGGTTCCGGGCGTTCGGTATGTACCCATTCCGGATTAAAGGGTTCACTGTTGTCGCACCACCAGGCATCCAAGCCATAAGAATACAGCCCCTGTCTTGCCTGCTTCCAATACAGGGCTCTGCCCTCGGCGCTGAAAGCATTATAAACACTGCAGTCCGGCAGCAGCAGTCCCGCTTCTTTAAATTCGGCATAGTTATCTGTATTTTCGTCCAGATTTGCCCAAACCGAAATCATAAATTTAACATGATTCTGATGTATCGCCTCTATCATCTCCCGGGGATTGGGAAAACGGGAATTATCAAAGGTTTTTTGTCCCCATTTCCCGTCCTCCCAGGAACACCAGTCAAGAACAATACAGTCAAGTCCTATTTTGCGCCGCCGGTATTCTTCCACGGTACGCTGCATTTCACTTTGATCGTCATACTTCTCCTGCGATTGTATATACCCAAAAGCCCAGCGCGGAAGCATGGCCGCTTTTCCTGTAATAAAACGATACTGCGCAATTACTCCACGCATATTTCCGCCATACAGAAAATAATAGTCCATTTCGGGAACAGCCTCGGAATATATATAGGAGCCATACGGAGTATCGCTGAAAATCATCGGGCTGTAAGTATCGGTAAGAATTCCATAGCCCAGTGAGGATACAAGCAGGGGAATTGCAATCTTTCTGTTTGCCTGGTGCAGGTATATCATGTTCCCGCGAAGGGATCCAAATCCCTCTTCATGCTGCCCAAGGCCGTAAAGCTCTTCCCCGTCTTGAAACTTCAGGTTTAATCTTGCATGCCAGCTATGCCCTGACACCTCCTTGCGCGAGTTTTTGATAATCTCCTTTTCTCCGTCCGCTGTCTTTACCTTTTCAATCCTCGCATCCGTAGTCTGATATATATCAAACTTTTCAAGGCTGCGGCTGTCCTTCTCCGTTTCCTGCAAAAGGAGCTTCCCGTTTTTATCATACCAGCTGTATGAGGCGGTATTCCTGTTGATTTTAAGCATAATTTCGTCCGTTCTTAAAATCACCTCTTGCTCTGTCACCTCGAAGCTCCAGCCCTTGAAATTTCCCGTATTCAGGACACCCGGACGAGGCGACGCCGAAAAGTCATCTTCCCGGGTAAACGATACGCGAATATCAGAGGCGTTTTGGGGCCGCAGGCGATGAATTCCGAGATCAGAATAAAGCCAAAGACTGTCATCACGCCGCTCTGCTTTCAAGATCCTTGTATTTGGCGGATTTACCGCATTTAACATGTTGATTTCCCTCTCATTTAATCCTCGTCACGGTAAAGCATAAGGAGCTTTTCAAATTCCGGCCTGGCCTCGCTAAAGGCAGTTAACAGCTTGGGTGAAAAGGTGCCGCCGTTCCCGTTGACAATCATCTGATAAGCCCTCTCCGGCGCATAAGCGACCTTGTATACACGCTTTGAAGTCAGTGCATCATATACATCCACCAGGGAAACGATCTGTGCTCCAATGTCGATTTCATCCCCCTTCAGGCCGTCAGGGTATCCGTTGCCGTCATATTTCTCATGATGATGCCTGGCAATATCGCAGGCATATTCCTGGACGGCCTTATCATCCAAGCAGATGGCCTTGGATATTATTTCCGCTCCCTTAGTGGTATGGGACTTTATTAATTCAAACTCATCTTCATTCAATTTACTGGATTTCAAAATAATACTGTCCGGAATTGCAATCTTGCCTATGTCATGGAGCAAGGATGCCCGCCCGATCTGCTCAATCTTTTCCGGCGTAAGATTATACTCCGGATAAAGCTTCATAATACTCCGCCCCAAGCAGAGAGTAAACTCCTGAACTCGTTTAATATGCTGCCTGGATTCAAGATTCCGAAATTCCATGATATTGCTGAGTGAATTTACAAGAGCTTCCGTTCGCTGCTCCAGCTCTGCGGCCTGACGCTTCAGCATTTCATTCTGCTTCTTGATATTTTCATTTTGTTTCTTAACCACCAGTTCCAGCTGCACTTTGTACTGAAACCAGCCAACGGCGTTACTTACCACCTGTCTTATGACATCGGCCTGGTATGGCTTTTTAATATAACTTACAATTCCGTACTCATAACCTCTTTTTTCGAACTCCGCCGACTCCTGCCCTGTAACCATAATAAATGGAATTTTACTCAGAATCTTCTTTGGCTGAAGCTGCTCCAACACCTGAAAACCATCCATTACCGGCATCACGTAGTCCAGCAGTACCACCGCAATGGACGAGAGTTGACTGTTAAGCAGCTCTATTCCTTCCTTACCGTCAGCGGCTTCCAGAATCTTGTAATCCTCTCGGAATATCTCAGCCAGAATCCCGCGTTCTATGTCGTTATCTTCGAAAATCAGTATGGTGTCACGCTTCATTTACAATCCCTCCCCGCGCGCTGCCGCGCTTCCAAATATATTTATAATACGATTCTCATATCATGAAGTAACCATTACCACATGTGTATTTCGAAGCTTAAAGATAACTCTGTTAACATTGGATGACAAATTGTACTTATATGTGTTTATAATTATCACGCTTCCTCCATAAGCGGTTCCTTTGACACAGACCGGAGCGCTCATGTTCTGATCCGTCAGGTTCGCCAGCTTGGATACCTCGGCATCCAGCTGAGCCAGTGCGTGACTCTTGGCTTCGATAGTGGCATGAACTTTACGCACGGTATCTTCCGGCACCTCCCGCTGAGCAGCAATCAACTGAAGAATTTTATTCCAGCCGTTCTCAAGCGAAGTCAGCTCATTTAAAAGTACTTCACGTTTTTTAGCGTAATCGGCCTGTTCTTTTTCATACAAATGATTTCTGCCAACCTCCAACAACGTCGCAAGGAACGAATTATTCCCCAGATTATAGGTGTCTACCCCCCTTACCGCACAGGTTCTTCCGCCTAAGAGCACACCCTTTTTCCCTGACACGATAACCCGGCCAAGCGTGTTGATATTGCTCTTCATAATATAGTTGGCCTTCACGTTACCTCTGGCGTTGATGTTTGCGGCTTCAAAAAAGCTGCCGGAGACTTCGCCCTCCGCCTCGATAAAGCAATCGTTTCGAGAACAGCTTCCCTTCTTAATCATCACATTTCCGCCTGCAATCAGCCTTGCCGCTTCCACATTATGTTCAATAATGATGTCACCTGTTGCCTTAATATATCCGCCGGAATAGACACTGCCAATTACATAGACGGAACCGTCCACCTCCAGCTTGCCGGTAACGGCAGTTACATCCTCCTGAACAACAAGCATGTTAGTGATAATGATCCGACCGCCGATATATTCAAATTTACCGTTCAGTTTTGACAGATAGGTCACACCATCAGGAGCAATCCGAAAGCCCTCTCCACGCAGCGGTTTTTTCTCCATACCATCCTCCGCATGAATTGTCTCTCCATATATGTTTGTCCCTGAAGAACCTTTTTCGGCAGGATGGTAAACCGCAATCTTTTCCCCCTCTTCCACCATCTCAAAGGCCTCGACATTAACATAATCAACGCCGCCATCCGGAAGCGGAGCCGGGATACGCGGCATATCGAGTCTGACAAAAAATTCAAACCAGCCGTCTTTTCCCCTGACTGCAGGAACGCCCTCGGCAATCAGCACCTTCTCGTTCCGCTTTTTTTTCTGAATCAGGTTCGTTATGGTCTCCTGCTTAATTCCGAATACAATCTCTCTTCTCTGCAAATCGCTATAAATGTCTTCTTCCGTCACCATATTACCAGGGATCCACGGTATATAGGCATACGCCTTATTACCGTTTTCCTCAACAGTTATCACGAATTCTTTTTTTCGCAGAGAGTCTAAAGGGGAAGCTCCACTGCCCACAGACTTCGGTTTACTGGTCCTTCCCTCAATCAGCGCCTGACGTGCCTTCCTCATATCCGTAGCGGAATAGATCAGACTGCAATAAGAGGATACGTCAAGGCCCGTCTCCAGTCCAAGGCGAATCTCCTTCATCTGCAAATGGCTAAACAGATAATTGGTGTACAGAGACACGTTCAGCTTCTTTTCCAGTCCCAGACGGATTTCCTGCATCTGCATCCAATTCAGCCTTGTATCGGAATAAGCGGAAACATCCAGCTGTTCAATCAAGCCTATTCGAACTTCATGAATCTGCGGCGCACACATTTCGTCTTTCAGCCATTCATCCAAAGGCAGCTTATCCAGCAAAGCAAGCCTGATTTCTTCCAGGGAATCGTCTGTAAAGCCCCTGCCAAGATAAGGAATGAGGTCTATGGCTGAGTAAAGAGAAAGTCTGATTTGCCGCATTGTATCATAGCTATAAGCAGGATTTGCATAGACAGAGACATCCAGATTGTCCTTCAGTCCCGTTCGAATCTGCTCCATTTGCAGCCAGTTAAATTCCGGGTTGGAATATACGGAAACGTCCAGGCCCTGCTCTGCGCCAAGCCGAATCTCCTGATTCTGCGCTTGCTGATATTCTGCATTTTCCACCATGGTCAAATGCAGTTGCTGAGGATTTACTTTTGTTGAATCTGCACCACTCATACCTATTGCCATGTTCTCCTTTACCGGATAAAAGATTCGCAGTATCACTGAACAAGATAAATCAGCTTGTCACTGCTGCGATTTGCTTTAGTGTTTATCCAAGTTCTTAGCAAAGCGCCTGTTCGAATACCTTAAGCAGCTTCTCCTGATGAAAAGGCTTATCCACAAAACCTCTTGCACCGATGGCTTTCGCTCTCTCTAAAGTATCGTCATACGCCAGGGACGAAATAATGACGATTCTCGCATCCGGATGTTTCTTTAAAATAAGTTCCGCCGCGTCCAATCCGTCCATACCCTGCATGATGATGTCCATCGTCACCAGATCCGGTCTCACCTCATCATACTGTGCAATTGCGTCTTCTCCGCTTCGGCAATATGCCGCAATTTCATAATCCGTGCCCTCAAGAATGTCCCCAAGCTGAACCCGCACCAGCCGGGAATCGTCTACCACCATAACTCGTTTACTCATTTCACATGCTCCTTCCTGTCAGATTTCGCTATAACAGCTCCGTCCCCGTCAGCGCAGGGCACATGGTGAATCAACTGCGCGCCTGCACAGTATTCATCGGAATAGGTAAGCACAAATTGTATTTCCTGCCCCTCCGGCTCATAGCGTCCGCGATAAAACTCAGGTGGACCAAAATGTGCCGGAACCTGTGTAGCCCGAAACATCGCCCCGGTTATCCTGCCGCAAAGCACATTTAAATATTCTTTGCTAAACTCTTCCAGATCTTCGGAACTGACAGATTCCTCATGAAATGAATTACAGGCCATGCGGTACAAAAGTCGGGTATCTGCACAAAGGGTAAGGCTGGTGCTGAAGCCTTTGTCAAAGGTGATTTGAACCGTACAAAGGTCATCTCCGGGCATCTGCTCTCCCTGGCGCAGACGCACGCCTGCGGTGCGCTCCGTCACATCCCGAACCGCCTGATCCAATATCTGTTCAAGCTCTTCCTTCGATATAGCGTTATTCATATCCCAGGACTCCTTCCGCCATTATTCTTCCGCATGCTTTTCTTTTTCTTGCTGAAAGGCCCGGTAAATCCTTTTCTGTAGTTCATTGGAAGAGAAAGGTTTCAGAATATAATCGCAAATTCCCAGCTTTGCGCTCTCCATAACCGTATCCTTATCCTCTACACCGGTAAGCATAATAACGGGTATATCTTCCAGCTCTCTGTTTGTACGTATTTCCTGCAATGTCTGGATACCATCCATGGGCGACATTTTAATGTCCAGCAAAATAAGATCCGGCCTTCTCTCCTTAAGGCATTTCATAGCCCGCGCACCCGAACTGACCGTAATCACTTCATAATCATTGCATAAAATCTCTGAAATCCGCGTTAATACAATTGCTGTATCATCCACCGCCAAAATGCACTTTTTCGTATTTCCGCCCTGTGCTTCACTCATTAATTTCTTCCTCCTTTTCAAGAATGCTCAACAATTGGCCAAGCAGCTCTTCCGCATCATCATCCTCATATAATCTCAAATACTCCTGTATCTGCAGAAGACGTTCCTCTACGTCCTTCGACAGTTCGTGAGTCAGCAGTGTCTTCACTCTTTCCGCACACTTCTGAGACCAAAAATGCTTCAATTCTTCCAGCGCTGCCGATACCTGTTCCCGCAGCTCCTTCATCGGCAGACCAGGAAGCTTTTCTTTTTTATCCCTCTTCTGTCTGCGCCCTTCCAGAAACTGCCCGATATTCGCAAGAAGAGTCTCATATTCCCCCATCAGCTGTGAAAAGTGCTTCTCTATAAATTCCCGGTCACCCTGTGCCGCGGCATTCTCATGCTCCCGTGCCATAGCCGAAACATCCATTGCTCCAATATTGGCCGATGCACTCTTTAATCCATGCACCTCTATTTGGTAGCGTAAAATATCCGATTCCACAAGATCTTGCAAAAGACTCAGCTTGCGTTTACCATCCATACAGTATATTTCCAGCAGGTTGGCAAATCCCTCTTCATCTCCGGAATAGTATTGCATTGCGGCATTTGTATTCAGCCCGTCAATTTTAAACGACGTCAAATCCAACGGTTTGTATTCTTCCGCAGCTTTCGCCTGTCTGTACTTCTCCGGCACCCAACGCAGCAGAAGCTGATTCAGCTCTTTCCTGTCAAGAGGCTTTGCTATAAAATCCTGAAACCCATGCTCCAGAAATTGTTCCCGCATACCCTCCATGGCGTTGGCTGTCAACGCAACCATTATGGCAGCCGCCCCGTTTTCCCCGCAGTCCCTGCGAATAATCTCTGCCGCTTCAATACCGTCCATGTCGGGCATCATATGATCCATAAAAATCAGATCAAACCAGTTTGTACGCACCAGTTCAATAGCCTCCGGCCCGCTTTCCGCCTCGGTCAGGTCAAATCCGTAACTCTTTAAAAAGTTTCTGGCCACCTTACGGTTAATCATATTATCATCGACAATAAGAACCTTCACCCCGGGTGCAGTAAACATATCCGTAGTTTCCTGTTCTGTCTGCGAAATCTCCGGCATCTCCGAAACCGGTCGGCCGTCTACGATCTTCTGTGGAATCGTGATGGTAACCGTCGTACCTTTCCCATAGACACTATCCACATTGATGGTGCCCTCCATCAATTCCACCAGCTGCTTTACAATTGCAAGCCCCAGTCCGGTACCCTCCACGCTCCGGTTCCGTTTGGAATCCACCTGACGGAAGTCCTCAAATATCTTATCAAGATCTTCCTCCTGAATGCCGCAGCCGGTGTCCTCCACACAAAAAGTAAGCAGTTCCTCATCCTCGCTTTTTCCGGGTTTCCCGGTAATATATGCGCGTACATATCCTTTCCTCGTAAACTTAATCGCATTGCTGAGTATGTTAAGCAAAATCTGTTTAATTCTGCCGTCATCGCCGTTGTAACGACAGGGTATCGTTTGATCACACTCATACTTCAGGATCAGCCCCCGCTGGGATGCTGCCATATCCATCATTCCCATGATCTCATCCGCCATGGATTTGATATAATAATTTACCTTCACCAATTCCATTTTACCTGCTTCCACCTTGGACAAATCCAAAATGTCATTGATGATAGTCAACAGATTTTTCGCCGCGGACTGCACATCCTTGGCATACGCATAGATCTCCGTATCCCCGCACTCTTCCATAATGACATCATTCAGCCCGATAATGGCATTCATCGGAGTCCGTATCTCGTGAGACATGTTTGCAAGAAACTCACTTTTTGCAATATTGGCTTTTTCTGCCTGCTGCCGTACTCGTTTTATTTCATTGATATAGGCCTTAGTATCGGTCATATCCAAGATCAAAATAACACAGCCCTGAATCTTGCCGTTTTCATCTATAATATGCTTGCTGTGGCTCTCATAATGCTGTCCGTTAAGAGAAAAGCTCTGCGGAATGTCCCCATTCAGCATTTCTTCACGAAAATCCTCCACCACCCGGATATTCTCACCCAGCTTATGAGCAGGCAGACCGGTAAAAATATTGGCCGCCGCTCTGTTATAGCTAACCAGCCGGTCATGGTCATCCAGCGCGATTACGCCATCACCCATGCTTTCCAGAACCTTTTCCGCCGCCAGATGACGGAAATCATAATTACGCCGGCTCCAGACCACAATAACCACCGAAGCCATAGACACATTCAGTGTCAGCGGCGTCAGATCAAAAGCCTCCACTAACTTACAGACATATGAAATCAACACAACAACAGGCAGTGATGAAATCAAAAGAATCGTTCGATACTGACGATTAACCTGTCTGTCCGAGCGTTCACGAATGGCTTTTGATAACGTGTACATGCACAGAGTATAGGGAATTACAATTTGGACGATCATGAAAAACACATATAAGGGACCATAACTGAGGCTGATATGATAAAATCCATCCTCATTCGCCACCCACCGGACCTCCCGATAAAAAAGTCCGTTCCAGTTAAAAATAACCGTAGGTAGAGACAAAAAGCTGATCACACCAAGTATTCTTAAAAGTATCTTCGGCGGAGCAACATAACAATAAATACAAATAAACCAGCAGTAACAAAGCGGAGTAAAGGCGGAACCAAATTTTTCCACAGTCACCGCTGTCATGGCAGCCTCCACTGTGGATGCAGTCAGCTCCAGCAAGTAACCCACATTCTGAACCAGTGAGCCGCACATAATGATAATCAGCAGTTTCTGCTCCCTTGCCCCCTCCCCGTTAAGCAAAAGGATTAACGCTATCACTGCCAGAGTTATGCCAAAACACTCTAATATAATGACAAAATTCAACATACTATCTTTCCATCCGCATACATCCTAATTTACTGTCAAATACCTTTCTACTTAATTTCCGAAAATATTATGTATAATATCCTAATTATAAAAATAATACAATTTTACGTCTATGTCAATACAGAGTCAGTATTCCGGCTGCGGCACTGCGGCATTCGCACCTTCTTTCGTACCTGAAAGCTCAGTCCATATTGACCTTGCATCCCTGGCGGCCGTTTTTCTTCACCATATACAGCATCTCGTCCGCACGTTTGTACACTGCCTGGAAAGAGTCCCCCTCACGGCTGAAAGCGCCGCCCACGCTTAAAGTGACCGGCGGCAGATCATCCGCCGGCTGCAAAAGCTGACGATTAATATCTTCAATCCTCTGTTCAATAAACCCGCCATATTCCCTGTCCAGGTTTGTCAGCCATACGGCAAATTCATCACCGCCGAATCTGGCAATAATATCTCTGTCCTTAAAATTATCCACCAGAACCTCTGCCACCCTTTTTAAAACCGCATCCCCTACCGCATGACCGTAGCTGTCATTGATCTCCTTGAAAATGTCCACATCCACCAACAGAAACGCTCCTGCGTATTTACCCTTGCTCTCTATTTTGTTTTTCAGCAGCATTTCAAAAGTTCCTCTGTTGACCAGTTCTGTCAGGGCATCATGCTCTGCCTTCTCTCTCAATTTCTGTTCTTCTTCTGTCCTGGACTTATCCATGGCATTATAAGTGCGTGCCAGAGAGCGAAGCTCAAAGACTCCCGCTTCTTCCAGGAGCATATTATCCGTAATTGCCTTCACATACTTTTGCAATGCCACGGCAATCTGCCTGTAAGTCATCACTCCCAGCAAAACAATCACCACAATCACAATGATGATTCCCGCCCGCTGCATCCAGATCAGACGCTCCAGACGCTCCGCAGTCTCCTGCACTTCCCTGCTCTCCCGAGCCAGAACCGCATCGGAAAAGACGGCGAGCTCATTGTCTATACTGTCTTTCAACGTCTGATACTCCTGTCCGAACATAAGAAGCAGCGCCTGCTGTAAAAGCTCTTCCGTCGCCATGCCTTTTTCGGCATCCGTCAGGAAATAGTCCTGAAGCCTCCGGGGCAGATCTTCCTGCTCAATATCCTGTGCCGCCAGCACCAATCTGGCCGCATGATACTCCATATCCATCAGCAGGTCTGATTCGCTTTTGGCCTGTGCAAAAATTGCCGTTTCCTCTGCAGTAGCGTGCAAATCCGCCTGCGCTTGCTCCCTTCTGCCGGAATCGGCTTCCGCGAAGTAGGATTGCAGATAAGTTTCATCGCCTGTCACCGCAAAATGGCGCATATACGCAGTCAACGCATCCGATGCGTCCTGCATTTGACCTGCGTTTTTTTCACATTCTCTGTAAGCTGCTTCCGCCCGCATAAAATCTTCATAGCAGCCATTCAGGCGGCTTCCCGTATACAAAATGAAGCCGCCCACAATCAACACGATCCCCACAATAAAAAGGACCAAAGAACCAATCCGTATTCCCCCGTTTTTTAAATGCTGCATCTTTGGATCATCCTTTCCAGTAAACATGTTTTGCTCCAGGAGAAACAATCTGTTTCGAGAGCCTTATCTGCAAAAGGGAAACGAAGCCTTTTTTAAGCCTCATTTCCCTTTTCATTTACGAAAAGCCATCCGGCCCGGCCACCGACGGCCTAACCATTCCGGATCGTATCTGCGCGCTTAAACAACTGCCGCCGACTTACATTAACTTGCGGAACAGCTCCTTCAGATCTGCCACGCTGGTATCCTTAGGATTACCGGGGCAGCACGCATCCGCGTAAGCCGATTCCGCCAGGAAATCCAGATCCTCTTCCTTCAGCGCCTCCAGCTTTGCGGGGATGCCCACATCCTCAGACAGTTTCCTCACTGCCGCAACGGCAGCCCTGCGGTATTCCTCCTTAGACATTCCCGTGGTATCCACTCCCATGGCTTCCGCAATATCCTTATATTTTTCTCCGGTAGTCTCCGCATTGTACTCCATGACAATAGGAAGCATCATGGCGCAGGCCACACCATGAGGCGTATCATAAACCGCCCCTAAAGTATGCGCCATGGAATGTGCGATGCCCAACCCTACATTGGAAAATGCCATACCGGTTACAAACTGTCCCAGGGCCATTCCTTCCCGGCCTTCTTCTGTATTGGCAACCGCTCCCCGCAGGTTCTCCGCAATCAGCCGAATTGCCTCCAGATTCAGGCAGTCAGCCAGTCTCCATGCTGCCTTCGTAGTGTAGCCTTCAATCGCATGAGTCAAGGCATCCATTCCTGTTGCCGCCGTCAGCCCCTTGGGCATGCTGGACATCATCTCCGGATCCACAATGGCAATGTCCGGAATATCATTCACGTCCACGCAAACGAATTTTCTCTTCTTTTCTACATCCGTGATAACATAATTGATGGTAGCTTCAGCCGCCGTGCCTGCAGTAGTAGGAACGGCAATGGTATACACCGTCTAATT
>CAZAMX010000017.1:0-17171 GCA_964486095.1 uncultured Acetatifactor sp.
GCTGATGCTCTTTGAACCGGGGCAGACGGTAACAGTTACGGTTATGCGCCAGTCCCAGGATGAATATAAGGAAATGAATTTTACCATAGAAGTAGGAGAGGCAAAATAATGAAGTATGTAAAGGATTTGAAAGAAGGGGACAGAGTATTTGATATTTACCTCTGTAAGCATAAGCAGGCAGCGGTGACAAAGAACGGGAAGCCCTATGAGAATGTTATTTTACAGGATAAAACCGGCACCATAGACGCAAAAGTATGGGAGCCCAATAATCCGGGGATTGGGGATTATGACGCTCTGGACTACATAGAGGTTTATGGGGAGGTCAACAGCTTTCAGGGCGTGCTTCAGGTCAGCGTAAAGCGTATTCGCGTATGTAAAGAAGGGGAATATGATCCCGGAGAATACCTGCCGGTAAGCTCCAAAAATATGAATGATATGTACAATGAGCTTTTGGGGCTGGTGGGAAGCATTGAGGACCCTTATTTGAAAAAGCTGCTGGAGGCCTTCTTCGTGGAGGACAAGGAGTTTGTCAAAGCCTTTAAAAATTCTTCCGCTGCCAAGACCGTTCACCATGGGTTTGTCGGAGGCCTGCTGGAGCATACCTTAAGCGTAACCAGGCTCTGTGATTATTATTGCGGCGCTTATCCCATACTAAAAAGAGACCTGCTGCTTACGGCTGCCATGTGCCATGACATAGGAAAAACAAAAGAAATTTCGCCTTTTCCTCAAAACGATTATACCGATGACGGTCAGCTGTTAGGGCATATTGTCATGGGTTCCCAGATGGTGGCGGAAAAGGCGGCGTTGATCGAAGGGTTTCCCCATGTCCTGCTGTCACAGCTGCAGCATTGTATTTTAGCTCATCACGGGAAATATGAATTCGGATCGCCCAAGATTCCGGCGCTGATTGAAGCTCTGGCATTAAATTATGCGGACGATACGGACGCCAAGCTGGAGACCTTTAAGGAAATCCTGGAGAACAACCGGGAAAATTCGGGCTGGCTGGGGTATAACAGACTGTTTGAGTCCAATTTGAGAGGGACGAAATAAATATATGAAGGGAGAATTATAAATGAAGGTAACGGAAGATATTGTATACGCAGGAGTTAACGATCATGAGGTGGATCTGTTTGAGGGACAGTATGTTGTTCCAAACGGTATGGCCTATAATTCCTATGTAATTCGGGATGAGCACACAGCAGTGATGGATACGGTGGATGCCCGTTTCGGACAGCAGTGGCTTGCCAATGTGGAGAAGGCATTACAGGGCCGGAAGCCGGAATATCTGGTGATACAGCATATGGAGCCGGATCATTCGGCCAACATTCCCTTGTTTCTGGAAAAGTATCCCGATGCGAAGGTAGTAGCTACGGCTCAGGCCTTTAAAATGATGGGTCAGTTCTTTTCTTTGGAGCTTCAGGACAGGCAGGTCAACGCTGCAAACGGCGAGGAGCTTTCTTTGGGGAATCATACACTGCAGTTTATTTTTGCGCCCATGGTACACTGGCCGGAGGTTATGATGACCTATGACAAGAAGGATAAGGTGCTTTTCTCAGCGGATGGCTTCGGTAAATTCGGAGCCCTGGATGTAGACGAGCCCTGGCTTTGCGAGGCCAGACGCTATTATTTTGGGATTGTAGGAAAATTCGGGGCTCAGGTCCAGGCGGTATTAAAGAAGGCGGCGGAGCTGGACATAGCTGTGATCTGCCCCCTGCACGGACCGGTTCTGCAGGAAAATCTGGAATATTATCTGGGCCGTTACAATACCTGGTCCTCCTATGAGCCTGAGGTCAGGGGCGTTGTGATCGCGTACGCCTCTATCTATGGAAATACGGCAGAGGCAGCCAAATACCTGGTCAAAGAACTGCAGAAGAAGGGTGTGGACGAGGTTGTGCTGCATGATCTGGCCCGGGATGATATGGCACAGGCGGTAGAGGACGCTTTTTGTTACGACAGACTGGTACTGGCCAGCAGTACCTATAACGGCGGTGTCTTCCCCTGTATGCGTCAATTCATTCAGGAGCTGACGGAGCGCAATTACCAAAAGCGTAAGGTAGCTTTGATGGAAAACGGAACCTGGGCGCCCATGGCGGCCAAGACCATGAACAAGATGCTGGAAGGATGCAAAGAGCTTACCTTTGCGGAAAATACGGTTACCATCCTGTCGGCCGTAAAGCCGGAAACCAAAACGCAGATCCAGAAGCTTGCGGAAGAGCTTGCGTAGGAAGAGTTTTCAGTTGCCGGGTACAAACTCGTTATGCGCAAAAAGCAGCGCAGGGATGTGGAAAAATATGGAAATTCAAAAAAACGATAGAATGACGGTAAGAATCCACGACATTGGCACGGAAGGGGAAGGCATCGGAAAAGCCGATGGCTTTACGCTTTTTGTAAAGGACGCAGTGCCGGGAGACGTGGTGGAAGCCAGGATCGTGAAAGTAAAAAAGAATTATGCTTATGCCAGAATGGAGAAGGTGATAACACCTTCCCCTTTTCGCGTGGTGCCGAAATGCGCTTATCACAGGCAATGCGGCGGCTGTCAGCTGCAGGCGTTGACATATGAAAAGCAGCTGCAGTTTAAGCAGGATAAGATCCGCCATAATCTTGTGCGAATCGGCGGCTTTGACGAGGCGGAAATAGATCAGAAAATGGAGCCTATCGTTGGGATGGATGAGCCCTGGCATTACCGAAACAAAGCGCAATATCCTGTAGGAAGGAGCCGGGAAGGTAAAATTGTAACCGGATTCTATGCAGGACGGACTCACTCCATTATTGCAAATACAGATTGTGCATTGGGAGCAGCAGAAAACAGGGAAATATTAGAAATTATTTTGCAATACATGGAGAAAAACGGGGTTTCAGCTTACGATGAAGCTGTGGGGTCGGGTCTGGTGCGCCATGTGCTGATCAGAAAGGGCTTTACCAGTGGGGAGATCATGGTTTGTCTGGTAATCAACAAAGATACGACAAAGCTGTCATATAAATTCCAGGTAAAAAATCCGGCGGATAGACGTGATTATAAATCAGGACAAGAAGTAAAAGAGGATCAATACGGACAGCGGAGATACCCTAATATACTTCCACAGCAGGCAGAATTATTGAAAAAGCTGTCTGCTGTAAAAGGAATGACAAGTGTGTCAGTCAGCGTGAATCAGGAATGCTCCAACGTAATTATGGGCAAAGATGTATATACGATTTGGGGAAAGGACACTATTTCCGATACCATTCATGTACGTGACATGAATAAGCCGGGCTATCCGCTCACAGGAAAAGAATTAATCTTTTCCATCTCGCCTCTTTCCTTTTATCAGGTGAATCCTCTGCAGACAGAAAAGCTGTACAGCCTGGCCTTGGAGTATGCGGGACTTACCGGAGAAGAAACCGTCTGGGATTTGTATTGCGGCATTGGGACCATTTCCCTGTTTCTGGCAGGCAGCGCTAAAAAAGTCTACGGCGTTGAGGTGATTTCCCAGGCGGTTGAGGATGCCAGGGAAAATGCCAGGCGGAACGGTATTCGGAATGTAGAATTTTTTACAGGTAAAGCAGAAGAGGTGCTGCCGGCGTTTTATGCGAAGCGGCAGGCAGAGAATACCGAAGTCTGCAGAGGCGGAATGAATCATGGCAGCAGGGCAGCGGGTAAAGCTGGCAGCGCCGCGGAGGACAAAGAAATTGGCGTCATGCTTCATCCGGATGTGATTGTGGTGGACCCGCCCCGCAAGGGCTGTGATGAGGCCTGCCTTGCCACCATGCTGAAGATGAAGCCGGACCGCATTGTGTACGTCAGCTGTGATTCCGCCACTCTGGCCAGGGACTTAAAGGTGTTGTGTGAAGGCGGGTATGAATTGAAGCGGGTGAGGGGCGTGGATCAGTTTGGGATGACGGTGCACGTTGAGTGTGTAATAATGATGCAGTATTGTGGAAAAGCGAAGAAAAAGTAGGGTTTGACCACAAGATGTTGTGCTCCCCGGGCAAAAATTAGGCTGAAAAATGGCTGGTTTTTGCCCGATTTTTTTGCCCAGTTTTAAAGATGCATAGGGGTAAAAAAGTGGTTTTGGGAGTGATTTGGAGAAAAAACGAAGGAGGGAGTGGTAAGCAAAGGTAAAAATGAATATGTGTAGGAACGCAAGGCGGTACTTATTTTAGAAATGGAATAGGTGCCGCCTTATTTTTGTTTGTGGAGGTAGAAATGTCAAAATTGTTTTGTTTAAGTCCCGGACTTCGGGTACTGGAAAGGCAGATGCAAGAGCCGCCGGGGTACAGACCGAGAGGATATGGCATCTGTATCATTGAGGAGATGGACTGGAAAAGCCGAGGTAATTACTCCGAAATCGTGGACTGTGTTATCAGTCGGATGCAGTTGGAACATCTGAAGAAAAGAGTGGAGGAAATCTTCACAGAAGTGGATAAGGAACTGATTTTCCGAAGCATGAAACACAGAAATGATTTTTGTTCTCTGTTGATGGGAAAGAGATCAAAAACATTACAGCACATACCAAACTATGCTGCCGCTGTATTTCTTTTGTCTGCGGATGAAGAACTCTGGGATAAGGTATGTAAAAATGTGTTGGATACCGGGATTTACTTTGACCGGGTAAGGCTTGGAGGTGTGACGCTGGAACAGTATATATTATTTCATGCAGCTAAGGATGTTTATAACGGAACCAAGCATATCCGATTGTCGGAGCTGACAGACAGGGACCTGATACCGGATGAGATACTGAGACTCATCGTGAATGTTTTTGTCATCGAGAAGTGCGGTGTGGATATTGTAAAGCAGGAGGTGTGGAATGCGGATTAAGGTGTTGAGCGGAGGACGAAAAAGTATCGAGCTGCCTTTGTCAGATGCGGAATTGAATTTTCAGATGAGGCGGATTGGCATTGAGGAAACGGTACCTATGTGCAGGCTTGTGGAAGTGTCAGAGAAAGATAATCCTTTACAACGGTTCGAGGGGCAGACTGTAAACATGGATGAAGTCAATTTCTTTGCCAAGAGGATGGAAAGCCTGACGGAATATGAAAGAAAAGTTCTGTCAGCGTATGCTGAGGATTATGGTGTGGCTGCCATGCAGGATTTAATCAATCTGACTTTCAGCATGAAAGGTCTTTCACTGCTTACAGATTTTTCCGATGCCAGACAGGTCGGGGAACGTCTTTATTTGGATGAATTCTTGGGAATATCAGAAGAAGAAAAAGCGCAGACCAACTTTATCGAGTTTGCGGAAAAGACCTTAAAGGAGAGCCGGGTGGAAGTCCTGCCCTATGGTGTCTTTGTAAATCATGGCTTTGAAATGCAGGAAGTGTACAATGGAAAAACATTTCCGCCTTTCGTTGCATCGGATGAGACGGTGGCAATTGTCGAGTTACAGAACAAAGCCGGAGATACGGAGTATCTGTACCTGCCAACGAATATCAGTTCCATGAACAAGGTAAAGGAGCGGTTGCAGGTACAGGATTATTGGGAGATGGAAGTAACCGGAATTGAAAACCTTCGTTTGCCGGATATCCTTGTACCGATGCCGGAAAACATTGATTGTGTGGAAGCACTGACATTATTTAATGAGACATGTCAGGCGGTAAAACGTTTTGATGAAGTGCAGATGACGCAGCTTGCGATGGTGGTAGAATTTACCGGATTTAATAGTTCTACTGAGGTGACAAGTATTGCAAGACTGCTTGGGGAATTTGAAGTGAATCCTTTCGTACATAATGATGAAGAGTATGGAAAGTACATGGTGGAAGAGTCCGGGTTATTTGATGTGGATGAGTTATTGCTCCCTCATATTAATTATGCAGCCTTTGCAGCGGATAAGAGACAGGGAACACTTGTGCAAAGTGGTTATGTAGAAAATAGTTTTGTGGGAGCCACCAGAGAACTTTCAGAGTACCAGCAGTATAATGGAGAGTTTGCTGATCCGTTAGAAATTGATGAAGACTGCTATGAAACATTTAAACTTTATAGTCCGCTGACAGGAAATTTATTTGAAGGTGGCTGTGAGCAGGGAAACTTATATCGTAGCGATCTGACACCGTATGCGGAGGAAATTGCAGAAGCCATTGAAAATGAATATTGTGTCGGGGAAGAGCCAAGAGGTCTCATGCATTACTTTGATAGAAGTCTGGTGGTGGCGGCGAAAGTAATTGTAAGCTGGCACAGAAAAAATTACTCACTTGCGCGAAAAAATAAATTTTGGTGAGAAATCCCGAGAAAAAATGAGAAATCCTGTTCGGGATTTTATACGATATTTTGTAACATATCCCTTAGATGGACCGCCTGATCAGAAGCTCCTGGAGTTCTTAAAGCTCGACTGGTTTCATTAAAAGGATACTCCTGCGGAGCTTCTGAACGTACTCACGATAGCTTATACTGTCAAAGTCAAAGTCTGTTTCACAATCCGGCTCAGTCCCGAACAAAGCATAGTATTTTTCATATAATACATCAAGTTCCCTGCTCCATCTGCCATTCCACATTTCAGTTCTCCTGCTTTTTTAAGATGTTATAGATTGTACTCGCGCTAAGGCCGTATATCCTTGTCAATTCCCGCTTTGAAAAAATATCCTTGTTTTCAATAATCTTGCGTTCAACATATTTTCTGGTTGCCTCTTTCACAGTCGGAATGTACAGTTGGGAAGATTCATAAGCCTTGCACAAAACCAGGAACGTTTCAAATCCGATCAATTCAGCTATATCCTGCAGAGGTGCTGCTAAGTCTTGAATAACAAGCTTATCCGCTGTATCTGTTGTTACATGCTTATCTGCACTTTTTTGAATATTGTAGATCGTGCTTTTGCTGACCGGGTACAGCTTTGCAAGCTCTTTATTGGAATGCTTCCCTTTGTCCGCTAAGATTTTCCTTGTGTAATAGTTTCTGTACAGGTGATAGCGGCCAGGAATACATACAAAATTGCCTCCAAAACTTCGACACAGCTCCATATAGTTCTCCAGCCCGATCACTTCCGCCACCATTCGGTGCTCGTCCTTCAGATCAGAAAGCTTCAGATCATCCATATACATGTACTTTCCCCCAAATACCAGTTAAAGCCTGTTTAAAGGCTTTGTATATGCTGTTTAAACAGGCTTTACTTGTCTTTTTACTTGATTTTGATATTTCTCAGTACTCCCGCACCCCGGCTGCTCTTTAAGGCGATTGCCGCCAGCATCTCAACTTCCCCTTTTTTTACTGCTCCAGATGCTCTTAAATCAGGCATATAATGCTTAATAAAGCTATCACCCCTTACCGTTACCCCATGGAAGCTTTGACGGCCGATCACAGGCAGATAAATGTCTGAAAGGCCGGAAACCTGTTTATTATCCACGATCCTTGTCTGGATCGGGATGATTGGCCTTTCGGTATAGCTGCCGTCGGTCTCCAGATGCGGATAATATTTCATATCCAGAAAAGGGATGCCGTCATATCCTTCTACAGAACGGCCAAAGGCATCTTCTGATCTTGTCATGTACCCGGCACGCCGCGCCACCTGCTTCAGCTTTGTGAGGGTAGATGTGTTGGCCATAATACAACTGGGTCTGCCGCAAAGCTCTGCTAATACCTCATCAAGAAGCTCCATAATCAACTTATAATTCTCATCAATCGCAAGGGAATTGGATAAATCAACGATTCCTCCGCTGTTAATCTCTGTAACTGATCCCCTTAACGCCTTATCCAGCCCGTCAAAGCTTTTCTTGTCCACGCTGCTGTCTCCGGAAATGACCGTTTTGTGAAAGAGATTACAGGTTGCCTTGACTTTTTGCTCTGCCTGGTAAGCAATTTCAGATGCCATACCGGATATATTTTCAACTACACGGTCTACCTCATAAGAGCCGCCAAATATCTTCACGTCAACACTATGTTCCGACCTCGTTGCTTCCTGCGGCTTATATTCTTCATTGATTTCCCTGACCTGTGCTGCTGCCGGGATGTTTTCCCGCATATACTTATAAGTCATAGTGCTGCCGAAGGAAGGATTTATTGTATCCTCAAACTCAAGCATATCCAGCAGCATGGAGTTCTGCCGGAAAGAGTCGATGATCTGCTGGTCAATAAAACTGCTGCGGCCTACCCGCGCCTGCTCAAGTGTTATCATCTTCTGCCTCCCTCTTCTCTGCCGGTGATAAAACGGCATCATATTCAAGGAATGAGATTTTAAAATAAATGCTGGGTGTCAGGCCGAAATCTCTTGAGGAAATGAATGCCTTTATATCCGCCGCCGACTGCTGTACAATTTCCAGTTTCTTATCAGTACCCGGATAAGTATCAATAGCAACCCCCTTTTGAGATGAAACTCTGGAGAGCTTACGCTGCACCAACGGGTAATCTTTGAATTCATCTGCCATGAGCTGCAGCTCTTCTTTCGTCAGAATGTCCGCAAGCTTATCTATTCTGTTAATGGCGCTGATTTCCTTTTCGCTGGTATTAGCAACTTCATCCCTTTTCAGACCTGTCAGGCGATCTGCTTCATGCGCTGCAAGAGAGTCAATATTTTGAAGAATTTTCCCTATATCTGCGGCATATTGGCTGTTTTCTTCCTTCTCAAGCTTCTGGCGCATTTCGCCTTTATAGTTTTTCTCCACAAGCGCCATGGTATCCAAATGCAGCTTGTGCCTGGCCTCTGCCTTATAAAACTCTCCTGAGATGCTTTTCAGGTAATTTGTGCGGAGCGGTGCCTGCAGCTCCACGCTGTTTTCATTTTCGTTCATTGTGTGTCCTCCTGTTTTTTCTTTATTTTATTATGGATTTCAGTGCCGGAACGCTGGCAAAGTACAGAATAAGTTTTAAAAGCACATCTGCGCAGGCAAAACATGCTATAATAGCAATGTCTTCCATATTACATTTTGAAAGCCGCAGTACCAATAAATGGATGCTGCGGCTTTCTATTATGCCTATTTTCTTAAAACCCTGCGCACGGTGTCTACTGACAGGTTGTATTTGTCTGCGAGCTGCTGCAGGGTCAAACCCTGCCTGCGATCTTCTCTTATATGATATTTTGAGCAGTCCTTCAGCAGACTCGCTGGCTTTGGGATAAATATGTATTCCCCGCCTACCGCTTCCGCAAGATTAATGAGGTTGTCGATCCCGATCTGCCTCACGATCCGCTGGCAGTTGGGTGTAAGGTCTTCTATATCATAATCAATTTTATCCATCCGACTCCCTCCGTGCTGCCTATTGCTTACCAGTGAGCAGGAGGGTGGCGCACTGGAAGCCGGAGCAGAAACCGTTATAAGCATTCTCCCGAAATCCAGCGCTTATTAATTCTTCAAGATCAAAATAAGTGTCTTTGTCTGTCCGCTCAGAGAGTGTCTGAAATGCGATGCTGCTTTTTTCCCCGCACATGTCAACCCCGGGCTTATCTGCCATGTAGCTGAACAGGTTTTCCATCAAGTCACTGTATTTTTTGTTATCCATTATGATTTCCTCCCTTCATGAATTCCATGATCTCAACAGTGCCATGACTGCTGCCGGAAGCCTGCTGCCAGCCAAAAAGTATTACCATAGTCATTCTTGCGCCCATCATAAAGCCGTGCATTGCTGAATTCTGACAGCATTCGGTAATGGTATGTTCTAAGTAAGTGTAATCTTTATCGCTGGCAATCTGTTCAATCTTATCTAACGCTTTGCTATAATTAGCGTAATCAAATTCCTGACCTATATCGGCCATAAACTTGTCATAGATACATTCCAGCATTTCTTCATAACTCGGCAGTTTAATATCTTCCTTTTTTATACTATTCACAGTACACATCCTCCTGTTTTCCTAAAATCTCACTAAACAGCAGCAGCCACCCTTGCGGCTTCTACGGTTTTCTGCATCTCGGCCAGCTCCCTGTCTATCTTCTCCAGTTCCGGGCCGTATTCCGGCTTCCAGTTAATCCCTGAATTCAATATGATGTATAAGCGCCGGTCTACCAGATGCAAATACTTTAATACCTGTTTATCACTCATATAAACCCCTTTTCTCTTTCCTGCCAGATACCAGAATCCTGGACACCCTGATGAAACGTTATCAGTTACTTCAAATGCTGTTCAGGATTTTCAAACTCATTGCCGCGCTGGCGGCTCCAAATGTTTGCATATCTTGAACATTTATTGCCTGTTGCATTTTAAAAAATTTTGTATGCTGCAATGCCAGATGTGCCGATCCTTGCCTTTTCCCGGAATCCGCCTTAAAATGGAAGTGTGATTACCTTTATTCCCGGCGCGTTTTCTTCTGATAAATGCGCCGGGTCTTCCATTCTACCGTAGACCTGCTTCAAAACCCGTTTAACTTCGTTCAATTCGCGTTCAACTCATATGAAACGGTGAAATCCCCATTGTAATAGAAAAGTGCCTTAACGGGCCCCTGACGGCCTTACAGGGCAATGCCTGCCTTACGGCTTTTCTTCCGGAGTTTTTCCGGTCTCCATTGGCCCTGTCCCATCAATCAGCCATCTGCTGCTGACCCGCAGCCGGACTGCCAGCCAGAGCAGCTTATGCCTTGATATGAATGCCTGGTCATTCTCAATCTGCCTGTAGGTGGACAGAGGAATATCCGCAAACGCGGCGCATTTTTTACAACTGTACCCCCTTGCGCGCCTTGCCTGTCTGATCCGCGTACCTACCGTTAGGCATTCGTCCCCAATGCCCTTATTCGTCTCATCTGGGTAGAGGTCAAGCTGGCGGATGAACTGTACCGTCCCGTTCCTGCGTTCCGCTGACCAGTGGCGCGTGATCGCTGAAATCTGGCTTGCATTGAAGAGAAAATTTCCCTTCTTGCCGCAGGCGGAATAACGGAACCCGTTCAGCCCTTTCCTGATCAAGATTGTTGTCATTTTCCTATCTCCTTTTTGTGTATTTCCATAGCTGTCATCTTTCAGACTTTTTAAGTTACAATGCTCATTGTGGCTATCCTTGCCTTTTCCCGGAATCCGTTTTAAAGATGGAAGTATTCTCCCCATCCAGCTTGAAAAACATTGCAAGCCTGAATCCTTCTTTTATCCCGTTTAACAGGGCCGCTGTGTATTCATATCCGGCTTTCTCATCAAGCGCATCCCTATACTCCATTAGTATAGTTTCCGTAGACGTTCCTGCTACTGTCTTTTCAATCGTGCTGATAATTTGACCGATCTCTTTATAGCCTTCTTCATTGTATATGGCTTTTTCAAGGTCTGTTATTTCTTCTCCCCTTGCTGCTAGCAGACTGTTTATCGTGTCCTGCATCCACTTTTCATCTATCATTCTGACCTCTACCATGCTGCTTTTCTCCTTCCACTGTGTCCCAGTAATAAACCCATTTAAAATGCCCTGCAAGCGGGTTAAGCTGCCCTGTGATTGTGTACTGCCATAGAACTAACTGGTGCCTGTAATCATCCGAAAGAACTTTTCAGATATAAGTTGCAGATTACGGCATAAAATGGTAAACTCTATTTGTTTCTGGATGGGTTTACTCATCTCCTGGGGATCGGCTGTTGGCGCGGCTGATCCTCTTTTTTTGCATCTTTCTTTCATCAAAAACCCTCCGTAAGCTCCTTCCTGACCCGCTTGAGCAACGTAAGGCTTAATTGGTCAGAAACGGTATAAACCAGTGCCAACAGCTTCTTCACAGACCGCAGGCTTTCATCTGCTGCCAGCTGGATCAGGTAGGGGCAGCAGTCCTCCGGCAGATCGGGAAACATCCTGCGGAATTCCTCCACGGTGTATTCATTGGTCACCCTACGCCGCAGCACGATCCTGGTCCTGAGCTGCTCCAATTCCGAAGATCGTGCACCCTGGAGCATCTGCGTGTATATCCGGCTGTTCCCTGAAAGCACAATCCCGATCCCCGTCTGATCGTTCAGGCTCCTGACCGCCTGCAGCGCCGCCATTGTCAAGTGATCGGCTTCATCAATAATCACCAGCCTCCCCGTATCCGTGAAATAGTCCACCAGCGCCGCCATCATGGTTTCTTTTTTACCTGCCAGCGTGCGTCCCGTCTTCCTGCCGATCAGCTGCAGGACGGCGGCCGCGGATGTGGTGCAGGGATTTGCCGTTACCATTACAACACCTGGATGTTCCCCTGCATAATGTTCCAGCGCCCTTGTTTTCCCTGCTCCCGCATCGCCGTATATCAGCGCCATCTCCCCAAAGCGGTGGGCATGGTAACAGGCAAACAGGACTTTTTGAGTGTTGTGCATGTCCTCATAAAAGCAGGCAGGGTCTGTGCCTTTCATCCGCAGCCTTGCCAGCTTCAGGTATTTCTGGATGGTGTCTGCAACCTCTTCATTATTCCCCTTGTATGTGCCCTTCAGGAATTGGGACATAACAGATGTTGACAGTGCCGCCTCCCTGGCTGCCTGCTGCTGGGACTTGCCGGACTGCTCCAAAAAGTCCCGAAGTTCCTTTACTGTGTCCTGATACATTTAAAAACCTCCCATCTTTCTTCGTTTTTCTTCTTCCCTAAAGTTATTTAAAGCAATGCTTTGTAAATCCGGCCCATCCGGCTCTACACAGCCCGCGGAAGAACTTTTTTGATTCAGCTCCTTTAAGTCTATTTTCGCTGCCACCGGCTCCACGGCAGCAGGACGGTATTCCGAATCCCTGGCGGCCTGTTCTGCCAGGTGCATGTTAGAGATCAGGCTGATCGTGTCCAGCTCCATCTTCGGTCGGTATTCCTCCACCAGCCTCCGCGCCCTCTTCTTCTGCTTTGCCGCTTCCTTATAGTCTGCCTCCGTGGTGTTCCTGAACGGCGTCCTGATTTTGGCTGCTGCTGCGCATACCGCCCGCATATCCTCGTCAAATACATTCAGGACGTCCATGTTTTCCGGGACAAAATTGATAATGACCTTTCGATTCAGGAAGGGCAGCAGTTTTTCGTTCCAATAATCCCTGTGCCGGAAAGTGATCCCATTTTTATGTACCGTCCGGGTCTCGAATGTGCCGCACAGGAGCACCAGCGCCTTTCTGTCTATCACTTCCCTTTTCGCGGCAAGATTCTGATAATAGACTTCATTCGGGGTTTTCCCGTCCATGTCCTTCCCTCTGCTGGGAGTCTGGTTATAGTCCTCTATGTAGTTATCCAGCGCCGCCTGGAATTGTTCGATCGTTGTTGCATACGCCTTGATTTTTTTGTCAGGCACCTGCATCTGTTCCGGCCTGTTCTTTGCATCCTTCCCTGTGTAGGTGGGGAACATTTTTCCAAAACGTTCTTCGAAGGTCTTGAAAAAGCGCTCCACCGGTTTAGCCTGTCCGTGGTAAGGCGTGGCGTAAATATTTCCAATCCCTAACTGGTGAACAATTGATAACGGGAAATCCTGCTGGAATGCTTTTGAACGATAATCTTTGCCATTGTCAAAATATAGTTCCCGGGGGATCCCGTGTGTCTCCATGCCTTTTCGCAGGGTCTGCTTTATGACTGCTGCATCCGGGTCTGCATTCCTACATATATAAGAGATTACTTTGTTTGACCGGGCATCAAAGAATGTGGTCAACCACAGGCGGCACAGCTTCGAGCCGTCAGCAGTCAGGGTAAACACGTCTACCTGGTGGTGGTCGCTAAACCATATGTCATTGGACTTTACATCTTTCTTGTCCCGATCCATGCTTGGGAGAATATCCCGCAGTGCGTTTTCACCCTCACGGTAACGGATCAGTGCATACTCCGGTATTGTTTTCACCTTCCGGCGGAAGGCATCCACGCTGGGAATGTCAGGGTACTCCTTCCTGGTGTAATCATAGCAGAGCTGCACGCCGCGTTTCTGTTGTGTCATGTACAGGGAATAGAAGTATTCCCAGGCTTCCTCAGGTATGGAGGTTGTCCCACGCTTATATTCACCTCTGCGGTCGATCAGGGCAGCAGGGCCGCCTTTTTTCAGCTTTTTGTTCCACTGGAATATGTTTGCCCTTGTTATAGAGGCGTCATACTCTTTGTTGTACCATTCTACAAACTGGTCTACAGACATTCCCTTGTTCCGCTTGCGGTATAACTCCAGTATCCAGGCCTTCTGGTTGGCGTCGGCCTTCTGCTTTTTCGAAAAGCCTTCCATTTCTTCCACCTCGTTTCTTACGGGCTCCAAGTGGTTGTAGCGGGCTATTGCTTCCTCTGGAAGGGATGAGAGCAGTATTTCAATCTTTTTACCTTCTCTTCCGCACCCGCAAACATACCTATATATAAGCTCGGTGTTCTCTGCTTTAACTCTTTTTTGTATCAAACTGCGATCCACACCAACAAGCTCTGCGGCCTTTTTTGAATCAATCCATATTTCTTTCATCAATAATCTCCGAAATCACCTTTCATTGTTAAAATATCCTCATAAGGAATATTTAAGCTTTTTGAAATTCCATATAGTAACTTTTTGGATGGATTTCGTTTCCCATTAATAATCAGAGAAATACTTGTTGGCGTAACATTACATTGCTCGGCAAGCCAAGTTTGTGTCTTATTCATTTCGTATAGTCTTACAATTACAATTTTGCCTAAATTAGTTATAAGCTTTTGGGACATTTTTGGCACATCTCCTTTCTAATCTGTTAATATTGTGATATTATGTAAATAAATTTATCTATATAAACATATTACTTGAGTGTACTCACATTGTCAATACCATATTTGTGAGTAAACTCAACTCATGGAGGGAATTATGAGTCTAGGCGAGCGAATTAAAAAAATAAGAAAAGATTGTTTCCTTACACAAAGTGAATTTGCTGAAAGAATGTTGGTATCCGCATCATACATCAGCAAAGTAGAAGCCGGAAAAGAAAATCCATCTGATATTTTTTTGAAATTAATGTCACTAGAATTTAATATTTCGTTAGATTGGTTAAAAACTGGAAAAGGAACAAAAGAAATTACAATAGATAACTATGATTATTTTGAAAGAAACTCAGACTATTCTGATGATGTAAGTAAAGATTTACTTGATTTTCAAAAAACTATTGATATGTTGCCAAGAAGTATTGATTCTTCTATTTTTTTCATGTTAGAGCAATACTCCCATATATTAAAATCAGAATATCTTACTGAATCACAGAAAGTATTAATTGCCTCTACTATTTCAGACATTTTTGTAAGTATAACTGAAATTGTAGATAAATTTTTAACTATAAATAAAAATGATGAAAAAGAACTCTTTCAATTTGCACGTTTTTTTATTGATATGCGTGAAATTATAGCAAATCAAATAACCGAAATAAGGCACATATTGTTATCTAAACCTCTAAACTAAACTATAACGCTATTCCGTTTATTGAATTTCCGTTTGTCTAATTCATCTTCAGTCTTTATTTTTACTATGTAAAAGTCCTCTTAAACCAGTATTAAACGGGTTTTGAGGACTTTTAGGCACATTTCATAGATTTCCGTTAGTTCATGCTTATCTAACGGAATAATTATATTTTGTACACAATTCCTTATTTCTTCCATAACATCAAAATGCTTAGATTTTATGCGGGTTATTATATATTTGGTTATTTTATCCGACTAAAGGCAAAATAACTTTTTCTACACAATCTTACAGTAATGTCTGCATATCCCAAGGTAGAGATTGTGGATGGAGAGTTATATGGTGTGCTGGAATGTAAAGTCAGTGAAGCATTAACAGAGCATGATATTGAAGTGTTAAAGGAATATTGGACCGGACAGATGAGTGACGGATGGGGTGAAGGCTTTGAACAGCATCCGATTTCAGTAGAGGACGGAGAAATCTATGTCAGTTTTTGGAACAGCGAGAATTTCTGGAATGTTATGAACGAGGAGGAACTGATGGGAGGACAGGTTCAGGGAATGGATATGTGCTAATAAATATATTGAATCCGCCTAAAGAAAAGAATCAAGGAGATTGAGGAAGGAGAATCATGTTAAGAAGAGAAGAAGTAGAACGTGTGAAAGAGCAGTACCCGAAAGGTACGCCCATTCGTCTTTACAGCATGGAAGGGGAGCAGACGGTGCCGCCGGGAAGCAGGGGAATTGTTGACCATGTGGATGACATCGGGCAAATCCATATGAAGTGGGAGAACGGAAGCTGCCTTGCATTAAATGTGGAGGAAGACCGCTTTGAAATTATCACACAGCAGGATGAATTATGTGAAAAGAAAGAGCAGGAGTTTATTGACAAGATAAATGAAATCTTGGACAAGACAGACTTCCTGCTCTTAAATACGTCCTGTAATACGGAGAATACATCCTATGCTGCCGAGAAGCTCCTTGCCATGCATCAGGCATTCGAGGAAGTGTATGGAGAAGGGTATGTGGATGAAAGCTATGGTATGATTATGATGCCTGCGGTGGTAAGAGGAAGGGAATCCGGCATACAGGCCCTTGCGTTGGTAACACTGGACTTGGAATCATCCGGTGAGCATTGGGGTACTACATTCCTTACACCGGGAGGACCATTGGTGCAGGGACATGCAGAGCTTACGGAGGAGCAGAAGCGTGCCATCAGGGAATACTATATTCCCTACGATTATTGGTACACACCACTCGTTGAACGTGACCACCATGTGAACTTTACGGATATGCCGGAGACAGTTGCAGACATCCGCAGGCTGGTGGATGAATCCTTGGTGACAGGACAGGCACAGCAGATGGAGGGACCGAAATAAAGGAGAGGAGAACATAATTGAATGAAAACCCTAATCCCCCAGCTATGCTGGGGAGAATAGAGTAAGCAGTAGCGATAAGGACATCATGAAAAAGCCTCCTATGATACAATGAGTAAGGTGTTGCAAGCCAAACTCAAAGAATAGGAGGCGTCCCAAATGGACAAGAAAAGTTTATCACATACCGCATGGAAATGCCAGTACCATATAGTTTTTATTCCCAAGTACAGAAAAAAACAGCTATATGGTCAAGTACGCACCGATGTGCGAGAAATCATCCAAACATTGTGCAAATATAAAGGTATAGAGATAATTGAAGGAGCGGTATGCATAGACCATGTACACCTTTGTGTAAGTATACCGCCCAAGATGAGTATCTTGACTTTCATGGGATATTTAAAGGGTAAGAGCACGTTGATGATTTATGACAGGCATCCGAACTTGCAGAATAAGTGGAACAAAGCATTTTGGGCAAGAGGCTATTATGTCGCAACAATAAGCAATGTGACAGAAGAAGCAATTAAGAAGTATATAACGGAACAGTCAGAAGAATCAAGGAAAGAAGATAGTGAGGGTGTTAGACGGCATTTTAAATGGAGCGGCGACTGCACAGTCGCCGCAAATTAAAAT
>CAZAMX010000018.1:0-16880 GCA_964486095.1 uncultured Acetatifactor sp.
ACGAGAGTCTGGTAAAAGAGGGAATCAGCTTTGACAAGACAGCCATTGAGAAAAATCTGACCCTGTTTTTATATCCTGATGACTCCGACGAGGCAGGAAACCTGCTGCGCATTTATCAGGAGTATTTTATGGTGAGCAACGGCGCTCAGCTGTTTATCCGGGAGCTGAAGGAAAAGGGCTGCGATCTGTATCATATGGATGAGTATGCGGCAATTCAGATCAACGATACACACCCTACCATGGTGATCCCCGAGCTGATTCGAATTCTGACCTGGGATGAAGGATTTACCATTGAGGATGCAGTGAATGTGGTGAGCAGGACCTGCGCTTACACGAATCACACCATCCTGGCGGAGGCTCTGGAAAAGTGGCCCCTGGAATATATTGAGAAGGTGGTTCCCCAGCTGGTTCCCATTATCAAGGAATTAAGCGCGCGGGTAGCCAAGAAATATACCGATCCCAAGGTGCAGATTATTGACGGGAACAAGCGTGTGCATATGGCTCATATTGATATTCATTACGGCTACAGCGTCAACGGTGTGGCGGCCATTCATACGGACATTTTGAAGGATACTGAGCTGAATCATTTTTATAAGCTGTATCCGGAAAAGTTTAATAACAAAACCAACGGTATTACCTTCCGCCGCTGGCTGCTGTCCTGCAACAGGGAATTGGCACAGCTGCTGACAAGGACCATCGGAGACGGCTATAAGAAGGATGCGGCGCAGCTGGAGAAGCTGCTGGAGAAAAAGAACGATATTACCGTGCTGAATGCCATCGAGGATATTAAGCAGCAGAAGAAAAAAGAACTGGCGGCATATATTCGGGAGAAGGAGGGTGTTACGCTGGATCTCAATTCCATCTTCGACATTCAGGTGAAGAGGCTTCATGAGTACAAGCGGCAGCAGATGAACGCCCTGTATATTATACACAAATATCTGGAGATCAAGGCGGGGAAGAAGCCTGCGAGACCCATGACCTTTATTTTCGGCGCAAAAGCGGCTCCTGCTTATGTAATTGCTCAGGACATCATTCACCTGCTGCTGGTGCTGTCCGAGATCATCAACAAGGACCCTAAGGTCAGTCCTTATATGAAGGTGGTCATGGTGGAAAACTATAATGTAAGCTATGCAGAGAAGCTGATTCCTGCCTGCGATATATCCGAGCAGATCTCCCTGGCATCCAAGGAGGCATCCGGTACCGGCAACATGAAGTTTATGCTGAACGGAGCGGTTACTCTTGGCACCAGCGACGGAGCTAACGTGGAAATTCACGAGTTGGTGGGAGACGATAATATTTATATTTTCGGTGAAAAGAGCGACGCGGTGATTGAACATTACGTAAAGAAGGACTATGTGCCGGCGGAATATTATAAAAAGAGTCCGGTCATCAAGGAGGCCGTAGACTTTATTGTCGGCAGGGAAGCCCTTGCCGTGGGCCATAAAGAAAATCTGACCCGTCTGCATAAGGAACTGCTGAATAAGGACTGGTTTATGACCCTGCTTGACCTGGAGGATTATATCGCCGTTAAGGATAAAGCATTTGCGGATTATGAGGACAGAGACAAATGGAAAAAGATGATGCTGGTGAACATTGCCAAGGCCGGATTCTTTTCCTCCGACAGAACCATTGCCGAGTATAACAGGGACATTTGGAGGTTAGTGTGAAGAGAAGTTCTAATGCTCAAAGCATAGGCTGTTTCGCAAAGAACTTCTATGCTTCACACCGAAGAATGCCGGAAATACGGCATTTTTCACAAGCAAATTTGTGCCTGCGGCCCATACGACAAAAAGCTTCTGCTTTTCGTCGTTAAGAATTCGCAGGTTACGGAAAGGCTTAGGATTAGTATGAGAAGAATATGGAAACAAAAGATCACAGCCATAGGCTTGGCGGTCATGATGGCAGTTACGCTGGTGGCGGGATTCATCGGCGCACCCATCAACGCAAGGGCTGAGGAAGGAACGGTTATCAAGCTGCACTATAATCGACCGGATGGGGATTACGCCCCCTGGAGGGTATGGTTCTGGGAAGCGGGAGCAGAGGGCGGCGATTACTATTTTGAAGAGACGGACGGGGAGCAGATCGCCACGCTGAATGTTTCTCCCGGTGTGACCAGCGTGGGATTTATCGTCCGCACGGAGGACTGGACAAAGGATGTGGATAAGGATCAGTTTATCGACATTCCGGAAGTGATTTCCGGCACGGTGCACATCTATGTGGAAGCCGGCGTGGAAGGATTTACCAAGGAGTATGGTGATGATGTGGTGAAAGGAATTAAACTGACAAAGGCCGTTTACGGAGGCGACGGCACCGTGACGGTTGAGATGACTGCTCCGGTGGATGAGCCTGAAAAGGCCTTTGCGGTCAATGGCAGCGAGGGCAAGGTGAATATTGCCGGCGTGGAAGAGGCGGGCAATACGTATACGCTGACGCTGGAGAAGGAGCTGGATCCTTTTGGCAGCTATACTATAACTTATGACGGAAATGATTATAAGGTGAATATGCCCAATGTTTTTTCCACCGATTCTTTTGAAGCGGAATATACCTATACGGGGAACGATCTTGGAGCGGTGTGGACGCCGGAAAAAACTGTTTTTCGGGTGTGGGCGCCGCTGGCGGATCAGGTTCGCGTCAACCTGTACGAATCGGGGGATGCGTCTGTCAATGATGTGATCGAGCATCTTGACATGACGAAGGATGTGAACGGGACGTGGGTACTGGAGGTAGAAGGAGACAGGAACGGAGTCTATTATACCTATACGACAGTAACCGGCGACGAGGCCCGGGAGGCCTGCGACCCTTACGCCAGGACCACCGGTGTAAACGGTGACCGGGCTATGGTGATTGACTTGGACAGCACGGATCCGGCGGGATGGGAGAATGACGTTAATCCTCACGCCGGCGAGAAGATCACGGATGCGGTCATTTACGAGCTTCACATGCGGGATTTTTCCGCAGATGCAAGTTCAGGCATTGAAAATGTGGGAAAATATTTACAATTTACGGAAAAAGGAACCAAAACGGCAGGCGGAGCCGTTACCGGAATCGACTATTTGAAAGAGCTGGGGATCACCCATGTTCATATTCTGCCCATGTATGATTTCGGCTCCGTGGATGAAGCGGCAGGCGGTTATAACTGGGGCTATGACCCGAAAAACTACAATGTGCCGGAGGGCTCTTATTCCACGGATCCTTATAACGGCGCAGTCCGTGTCGCAGAAGTGAAGCAGATGGTCCAGTCCCTGCATAATGAGGGAATCAGCGTGGTGATGGATGTGGTGTACAATCATGTGCAGAGCGGCGAGGATTTCTGTTTCAACAAACTGGTGCCCGGTTATTTTTCCCGTATTAACGAAAACGGGAGCTATTCCAACGGCTCCGGCTGTGGCAACGATACTGCCAGCGAGCGCAGCATGGTGAGAAAATACATTGTGGATTCCGTTTGCTACTGGGCGGATGAATACCATATGGACGGATTCCGTTTTGACTTGGTGGGGCTGTTGGATGTGGATACGGTAAACGCCATTGTGGAAGAGGTGCACAAGACCCACCCGGACGTGATATTTTACGGGGAAGGCTGGACCATGACCACAAATGTGACAAAGACAAATGTGGTCATGGCGACGCAGACGAATTCGGCTCAGACGCCGGGATTTGCCTATTTTAATGACAAGATACGCGACGGCTTGAAGGGCGGCGTCTTTAACGATATGGAAACCGGCTACATATCCGGCGGGTCCGGCGGCAGCTTTGAGGTAGCAAAGGCATTTACGGCAGATTCCGCCTGGTGTAAGAGCCCGGCGCAGACCATTAACTATGCGTCCTGCCATGATAACCTTACTCTGTTTGATAAGCTGCAGAAATCCCGCGGGGATGCGTCCAGAGAGGACCTGATTCGCATGAATAACCTGGCGGCAGCTATCTACATGACTTCCCAGGGCGTACCTTTCATGCAGGCAGGCGAAGAAATGCTCCGTACCAAGGTGAATGCGGACGGCAGCTTCAACAGCAACAGCTATAATTCCGGCGACGAGGTCAACAGCATCAAGTGGAGCGACCTGGAGAAGGAAGAATATCAGCAGGTTCTGGAGTACTACAAGGGATTGATTGCGTTCAGAAAGGAGCATGGGGTTTTGCGTCTGGATGATGCCCAGGCAGTGCAGGAGCATGTTTCCAGAGTGGAAAGCGTACCGCAGAATGTTCTGGCCTTTTACCTGACCGGCGGCGTGGAAAACGAGACGGCGGAAGAAATGTTCGTGGTCTTCAACGCCAATCCGGAGGCGGCGGAGGTCACTCTTCCCGCAGGGGGCTGGAGCGTATACATTAACGGCGAGAAGGCAGGCACCCAGGCGCTGGAAGGAGTCTCGGGGAAGGTGAGCGTTGCGCCCATATCCGCCATGGTTCTGATTCAGGACGACAGCGTGCCCGTGGTGGAGCAGCCGGCTTCCGCAGAAGACGGACAGGATGAGAACGCGCCGACCGTGTCTGAGCCGACGGAGAAGGAGAGCGTAAACATTGTTTTGATCGGCGTGGTCTGCGCTGTGGTTCTGGCTGTAGTGGGCGCGGTGTTGATTGTATTGGGAAAAGGAAAAAGAAATAAAAAATAAGAGGGATAGCCATGAGAGCGAGCGGTGTGTTACTGCCGATTTCCAGTCTGCCGTCAGCATACGGAATCGGATGTTTTTCAAAAGAAGCTTATGATTTTGTAGATAAGCTGAAGAAGGCGGGGCAGTCCTATTGGCAGATACTGCCCCTGGGTCCGACAAGCTACGGGGATTCCCCGTATCAGTCCTTTTCCACCTTTGCGGGGAATCCCTATTTTATAGACCCGGAGGATCTGGTGGAACGGGGATATATTTCAAAGCAGAAATGCGCAGGCTATGACTTTGGGGACAATGAGGAATCTGTGGACTACGCCAAGCTATATGAGAGCCGCTTCCTGCTTCTTCGAGAGGCATGGAAAAACAGTAAGATTGCGAAAGAGCCGGCTTTCAGGATTTTTGTCAAGGATAATGCCTACTGGCTGGATGATTATGCGCTGTATATGGCGGTGAAGGCTTCTTTTGGCAATGTGTGCTGGGTGGAATGGGAGGAAGAGATCAAGACTCGCAAGCCTGAGGCATTGGAGAAATACCGTAAGCAATTTGCCCAGGAGATCGAGTTCTATCAGTTCCAGCAGTACATGTTCCGCGTTCAGTGGGAGAAATTGAAGGCATACGCCAACCGCAAGGGAGTGAAGATTATCGGGGATATTCCCATCTATGTGGCTTTTGACAGTTCGGATGCCTGGGCAAATCCGGAGCTATTTCAGTTTGATGAGGACTGTAATCCCACTGCCGTAGCGGGGTGTCCGCCGGACGCATTTTCCGCCACGGGACAGCTTTGGGGGAATCCTCTGTATCGATGGGATTATCATAAAAAAACCGGCTATGAGTGGTGGATGAAGCGGCTGGAGGCCTGCTTTAAAATGTATGATGTGGTCCGCATAGATCATTTCAGGGCCTTTGATGCTTACTATTCTATTCCCGCAGGCATGAAGACCGCGGAGATCGGTGAGTGGGAGCCGGGACCGGGTGACGCCCTTTTTGAGACTATGAAGAAAAGGTTGGGGGAAAGGGAAGTCATTGCGGAAGATCTTGGTTTTTTGACGCCTTCTGTGCTGGAATTGGTGAAGCGCACCGGGTACCCCGGAATGAAGGTGCTGCAGTTTGCCTTTGACTCCAGGGAGGACAGCGATTATCTGCCGCATAATTATATACAGAATGCCGTGGCTTACACCGGGACGCACGACAATGATACGACTATGGGCTGGTATGAGCAGCTTCCGGAGGCCGATAAAGAGTTCTGCAGCCGCTATTTGAATCTGGGGAAATGCAGCAGCAGGGAAGAGATTAAGTGGGAGTTTATCAGGGCGGCGCTTTCCTGTGTCGCAAACCTGGCGGTGATTCCCATGCAGGATTACTTGGGGCTGGGTTCGGAGGCACGGATCAATATTCCTTCTACCCTGGGCGGCAACTGGACCTGGAGGATGAAGAAAGGTGCCTTTACCAAGGAATTGGCCCAGGAAATCCGTAAGATGTCGGAGCTTTACGGCAGGACGCCTAAAAAGGTAAAGGTACAGAAAGAGCCCAAGGCTGCGGGGAAAGGCAAGAAACAGAAAGCAAAAATTTCAGCGGAAACCGATATAAAGGGAACAAAGGCTTCGGCGGAGAGCAGCAAGAAAGAAAAGAAGGTTTCGGCGGAGAGCAGCAAGAAAGAAAAGAAGGTTTCGGCAGAGGGCGGTAAGAAAGGGAAGAAGACCTCCGCGGCGGAAAGCAGCAGGAAAGGAACAAAGACTTCGACGGAAAGCAGCAAGAAAGGAAAGAAGACTTCCACAGTAGAAAGCAGTAAGAAAGAACCGAAAAATTCAGCGTCCAGGAGCAAGCAGCAGTCGAAGCCACAAGATAAAAAGGGTAAGAAAGAGTAAGTATATATGAAGATTCACGGATTTAACAAGACAACATTATTGGATTATCCGGGACATGTTGCAGCCACCGTTTTTACCGGTGGCTGCAACTTTCGCTGTCCTTTTTGCCACAATGGGGAGCTGGTGCTTAAGCCGGAAACACAGCCCCTGATCCCGGAGGAAGAGGTGCTGGCTCATCTGAAAAAGCGGCAGGGAATCCTGGAGGGAGTGTGCATTACCGGCGGGGAGCCCACGCTGCAGCCGGATCTGGCGGATTTTATGAAAAAGCTGAAAGCGTTGGGATACCTTGTAAAGCTGGATACCAACGGCTATCATCCGGAGGTACTGCGGCAGCTTTTGGCAGAAGGGCTGCCGGACTATGTGGCCATGGATATAAAGGCTGCTCCGGAAAATTATGCGCAAGCGGCCGGCTGCCCCGGACTGGACTTTTCTAGGATAGAAGAAAGCATTAGTATCTTAAAGAACTGTACAATTCCCTATGAGTTTCGAACTACCGTGGTGCAGGGGCTTCATACGATGGAAGAGTTTACCGCCATTGGCCGGCTGCTGGAAGGCAGCCGGGTCTGTTATCTCCAGGCTTTCCGGGAGAATGAAAACGTGATCCAGGCAGGCTTTGGCGCTTTCCCGGAAGATGAGATGACGAAGATCCGGGAAATCATGAAGAACTATCTTGAGGAAGTGCAGCTCCGGGGCATAGTGTGAGAAGAACTTCTAACTGCCTACGGCAGTTTTCACTCGCAGCAAGGGCTGCTTCGCAAAGTCAGCAAGCTGACTTGGAAGTTCTAAGTCTGCATAGCAGACTTTTCTCACACCGAGAAATGCCTGAAATGCGGCATTTCTCATCAGGAATTAATAATTTTCTTCATCCAGATAAACCTGGATTCTGCCGTCGATGATCTCCGCCGTCTGCCGGGCGCTTTTGTCCCCCGCGTAAAATGCTTCCAGCTCTTCGGAAATAATTTTCATCAGCTCAGGGTGCAGCGTAGGCGCAGGAATGCAGCTTTCCAGGAAGGAAATTGCCCGCTGGAGGGAGGTGGAGCCGTCCTGTAGGACGGAAAGCTTTTTGCCCCGCCACAGATATTCCCCTTCCGGCGACAGCTCGATTTCGTCCTCATGGAAACGGCGGACGCTTAAGACAGAGTTTGTCAGCTCGGTATGGTTTTGGCAGATGTCCTGAATCTGATCTCCCAGGAAGTATTCCAGATAAGCCTCAATTCCCTTTGTATCTTTGGCATTAACGGTTACCACCAGCATCCCGGAGGCTTCCAGGTAGTTACCGCTGCCGCCCTGTGTGGGGAAGCCTACATAGCGGCCCCCTTCCCTGTCTGCCATAACGTCAAAAGTGTTCATTTGAGCGTAAGAACAGTAATCAACTAAGACAAGGCTTTTTCCGCCATGAAACCAGCTTTCCGAATCATCGGACAGGGCATCCCGGCTGTCTTTGGTTATTTCCAGCAGGCGGACAAAACGTTCGTCTTCAAAGCGGCTCTCACGGTGCTCCCAGTCGATGAGGAAGGAATCTGCCAGACTGTATTCCAGTAACCAGCGCGCTGTACCCACGGGGCCAAGGTAGAAGTCAGGACCCGGGTAATAGATAGCGTTTTCCAGCCGGCCTTCTTCCATAAGGGAGATTATGTCCTCCAGCCGCCAGGTATCTTCACTCCAGGTGTCGCCTGAAACTGCCAGCCCACTGGCGGATGTGATATTTCCGGGAAGGCCGACCAGTTGTTCGTCAAGGGTTCCCATACTGATCACGCCGGGCCAGAGATCATCCAGCGTCTCCGCCGGAATCAGCTCCCTTAAATCAGCCAGCAGCCCCAGCTCCTGCAGCAGCGCCATGTCGGACCTGGTTACATACAGAAGATCAGGCCCTTTCCCGGCTATAAGCTCCGCCATGATCTGTGTCCGAAAGGCGTCCGCATCCAGGTCGACCGTCTGATAGAAATAAGCATGATTCATATCCTTTCGGGATGCCAGCCCGGCGCATTCCGATACCTGCTTGCTGCCCAGTACATCGTCTTTCGGATTTACCAGATTTGCCACCTGTAAGGTATTTTCCCGCTGTACCGGCTCATATGAAAGGGGAGCCAGCCAGTCTTCCACGCCTTCTTCGCTGCTTCGATAGAGGCGCAGAAGCGGAGGCTGCTCGTTCCTGAATACCAGCATGGTCTGAAAGGTCCGGGGGATTCCGTTTTCCTGATAGTTGAAAATCAGCGTCCGGGCTCCGCTTTTAATATCCCAGACCACAATTCCTTCTGCGGTTTCATAGTAGATCAGATTTCCCTGCATACCAAAGAGCTGCTTTATACTGCGCACTGAAGCATCCATGGTTCCCAGAAGGCGCGCTTCACCTGTCTCCGTATCCGGCCATAGAAAATAATAACAGGATTCCCTCATATCATAGACAGGATAAATCAGTTCCCCGCTTTCGACCCGCATAGGTTCTTCTATGACATGCTCCGGTGCTCCTTCATACTCCAAAAGGACGGCGCCGTTCCTGTCCATGACATACAGCTTAGTGTAACCAAACTTGCCCATTCCGGCTTTTTGGTAAGTATTTCCCGCACCGTCACAGACGCAGTATCCCGGGCCAAGGAGCAAATAGGGGTTGGAGCCCGCTTGGGCTATGCCCTTTTCCAGATAAATGTCCCACAAATCTACTGCGTAACTATCCTTCTGCAAGTCTGTGTAAATCATTCTGCTGGCAGTTTGAGAAATCATTTGATCGGCATCTGTTTCCCATATTTCCCATTGAAAGACAAAATTGTCCTCATCCACCAGATCAATAGCCGTCAGATAACAGTTCCCCGATGCCGCCTGTTCCAGCTGCTCATAGGAAAATTCTCTGACGGCGGAACACATGGCGGCGGTATCATAAATTTCCAGAATCCATCTTGTGGCCTTTGCCACCGGAGGATTATAAACCGTATTCAGCCGATATATCTTTTCGCCCAGAATCCGGCAAGGCGGATCCCATAATGATGTGAACAGATCTTCTGATTCATCTTTCAGGATAACATCTTCATGCGTCCAAGGAATAAATTCCGTTACCCATAATTCCTGTCTTTCTTCAATATCCTTGGAGAGTGCAAAGCCGTCCGTTTTCCAGGTGGCGGTATCCGCCGCATCGCTTTCTGCCAGAGAGGAATGATTGTCGCTGCTGCTGCAGCCGGCGAGCATGGCGGCGGATAAAAGCAGGGGGATGACAGATACAAGGATTTCCCGGACAAGTTGTTTTTTCATAATAGGGTCCTTTCATTAAAAAATGAAGACAGAAAATCATAAGGGATTCATTCTATTTACTCATAATATGATGTGGAACCGCCGCAGTAGGAATGATTTTCTGTATGGCTAAATCCTCGCCACTGAGCGCCATGCCCATTAGGACACATTTTGGCAACCTCTGTTCTCATATGCCCTACTGTGCATATTGCTTTAATTGGCTGATTATTACTATCGACCAAATTTGTCTTTACCTCATGCGTAGTCGTATAGTATTCTGATGGACTTGAAGCCCAGTATAAGTCTTTTGCGCCGCAGTTCGAACAATAGTTTACCTCATTCGGATTTGATGCTAAGACTGTAAATCCACAAAAAAGTATTGCCAGGCACAATGCCGGGACGGTAAGTAAAGCTTTCTTTTTCTTCATAGATTTGAATCCTACATTTGTAATCCCTTATGATTTTTCCGTAACAGCATGAAATGCAGTGATAATTACACTGTGTTTTCATTATACAGTAAAAATTTCGAGGTGTCAATTACAGTGATGGTAACAAATCGTAGTAGCTTGCAGAAAATGTCTATAATTCCTTAAAAGCCAGAAATCTGCAAGAAGGATATGGATAACGTTCCGACTAAGCAGGATAAATTATCTATCGGAATTGATTTGCCGGGAAACCGGTGGACAGGAAGCACCTCATGGTGTAGAATAAACCTTATCGTATGTATGTGAAGGCTTACAAGAGGTATTATAAAAATGAATGTAAAAAGACTGTTTGGAGATAAAAAATTTTATGCCATGGTGCTGGGAGTGGCAGTACCGATCGTGATCCAGAACGGCATCACAAATTTTGTGAGTCTTTTGGATAATATTATGGTGGGCCGGGTAGGCACCGAGCAGATGACGGGCATTGCCATTGTCAATCAGCTGCTGCTGGTGTTTAACCTTGCCATTTTCGGAGCTATTTCCGGGGCCGGTATTTTCGGTGCGCAGTTTTATGGCTGTAAGGACCACAAGGGAGTACAGCATACCTTTCGCTTTAAACTGTATATCTGTCTGGCGCTCCTGCTGTTGGGCATTTTGCTTTTACTGTTTCAGGGCGATAATCTGATTCTGCTGTATCTTCACGGAGAAGGGCAGGATGTGGAACTGGAGGCCACCTTAGGTTACGGGAAGCAGTATCTGCTGGTGATGCTTACGGGGCTGCTGCCCTTTGCAGTGGAGGAAATTTATGCCAGCACCCTGCGGGAATGCGGAGAGACAAAAATTCCCATGATAGCAGGAGTGGCGGCGGTATTTGTAAATCTGGTGCTGAATTATCTGCTGATTTTCGGTAAGCTGGGCTTTCCGGTAATGGGGGTGGCAGGCGCTGCCGTGGCAACGGTGGTTTCCCGGTATGTGCAGGCGCTGATCGTCATTTACTGGACCCATACCCATGCCGCGCAGATGCCCTTTATCCGGGGAGTGTACCGCGAGTTAAAGGTGCCGGTAAATCTTGCCGGAAAGATTATCGGTAAGGGAACGCCGCTTATGGTGAATGAGATTTTGTGGGCGGCGGGCATAGCGGTTTTGAATCAATGCTATTCCATGCGGGGGCTGGAGGCCCTGGCGGCGCTGAATATTTCCACCACTATTTCCAACCTGTTCAATGTGGTGTTTATGTCCATGGGAAGCGCCATCGCCATTATCGTGGGGCAGCTTTTAGGGGCTGGGAAGATGGAAGAGGCGAAGGAAACGGATGCCAGGCTGATCACCTTTGCCGTTCTCTCCTGCCTGGGCTTCGGTGCAGTTCTGTTTTTGCTGGCGCCGCTGTTTCCGAAGTTCTACGATACCAGCGGATTTCCGCAGGTGCCGGCGCTGGCGGCCAGTCTGCTGCGGGTAGCCGCCTGCTGTATGCCCATCTGGGCCTTTATGCACACTACCTATTTTACTCTGCGGACAGGGGGCAAAACCATTGTGACCTTCCTTTTTGACAGTGTTTTCCTCTGGTGTGTGACCACGCCCTTTGCCTTTGTGCTGAGCCGCTTTACCGCGCTCCCCATTGTGCCCCTGTACTTAAGCTGTCAGCTGCTGGATCTGATCAAATGTACCATCGGTTTCATACTGGTGAAAAAGGGGGTGTGGGTGAATAATATTGTTGAGAACGCGTAGGCGATAAATGGATGAAAGGATTAAAATGAAACTGTATTCCGGCCAGAAGGCTGAATATGAGAAATAACATAATGAGCTCTGGCCGGAAACGCAGGAAATGATTCATGAATACGACGGAATAAATTACACTCTTTTCCGGACAATACTTGATTTGGATTATTTATACATCATTGGTGCTTTCGCGTCCTTCGATAAAATCAAGAGCATTTTGCAGCGTGGTTTCTGCGATGGCGTTTAAAGCCTCTCTGGTGAAAAAGCCCTGGTGAGAGGTGATCATTACATTGGGGAAGGACAGAAGCCTTGCGGTGGTGGAATGCTCCAGAATCTCGTCGGAGCGATCCTCGAATACATTGTTGGTTTCCTCTTCATAAACATCCAGTCCGACACCGGCAAATTTGTGCATACGGATTCCCTCGATCAGATCATCCGTCTTTACCAGTGCGCCTCGGGAGGTGTTTACCAGGATGACGCCATCTTTCATCTGACGGATTGTGTCAATATTAATCAGATGATAGGTGGAGTCCATTAAGGGACAGTGAAGAGAAATGACATCACTGTCAGACAGCAGCTTTTCCAGAGGAACATATTCCACAAATTCTTTCAGCGCCGGATTTTCATATACATCATAGGCGATGACCTTCATGCCGAAGCCATGGCAGATGCGGCACATGGCGGCGCCGATTTTACCTGTGCCAATAATCCCTGCTGTCTTTTCATAAAAATTAAAGCCCATCAGACCGCTTAAGCTGAAATCATTCTCTCGCACTTTGTTATAAGCCTTGTACAGCCTGCGGTTGGCTGCCAGGGCAAGAGCTATGGCATGCTCCGCCACAGCCTCCGGAGAGTATCCCGGTACACGCATGACACGAATGTCATATTTTTTTGCAGTTTCCAGATCCACATTGTTGAAACCTGCACAACGCATCAAAATCAGACGTATGCCCTTTTGATGCAGGAGCTCGACAGTCTGTGTGCCTACGTCGGAGCTGACAAAGGCGCAAACGGCGTCAAAGCCTTCGGCAAGGGCTGCCGTTCGAGGATCAAGATCAGACTTTGTGTATTCGATCTCTATTCCGGGGAAGTCTGACAGGGTTTCCTGAAAAGAATCCCTGTCATAGCTCTTTGTGTCATAGAATAATATTCTTAATGATGTGTTCATGGGCAGATACCTCCTTTTATTTCTGATCAAATTTTACCCTTAATAGAGGCAGTTCATACGGGAAAATGTAAATCAGCCCATGGTAATGACTACGTTGTATTCCTTCCTGCCCTTTTCATAGGGAATAATATGACCTTCTACAGCTTTGCCGTCCACGGTCATGGAAGCCACACCCTTTTGTACATTGCCGGGATTTTTCACCTGGATGTGGTAAGTCCCCTCTCGGAACTTCCTGGTGATGGTAAAATCGCCAAAGCCCGCAGGTACACAAGGGTCTACGGAAAGCCCGTTGTGGGTAGGATATACGCCAAGAATATACTGAGAAACGTTGACAAAGGTCCAGGCCGCCGTGCCGGTGAGCCAGCTGTTCTTAGCTTCTCCATGGAATTTTGCGTCTCGTCCTGCCACCATCTGCGAGTAAACATAAGGCTCCGTGCGGTGAATTTCACTGATGTCCTCGATGTAGGCCGGGCAAGTTTTTTTATAGATGTCAAAGGCTCTGTCACCTCTGCCGATCACCGTTTCCGCAATAGATACCCAGGGATTATTGTGGCAGAAGATACCTGCGTTCTCTTTATACCCGGGAGGATAGGAAGATACCTCGCCAAGTTCCAGGTGATACTCGGTGTAAGCGGGCTGCAGGATCATAACGCCGTACTTGGTATCCAGCCGTTCCCTTACGGAGTCCAGGGCACGTTCTGCCAGTCCTTCTTTGACGCCAACGCCGGCCAGCACACAGAAGCCCTGGGGCTCAATGTAGATCTGTCCCTCTTTACATTCTTTGGAGCCAACTTTGTGACTGTATGCGTCATAAGCCCGAAGGAACCAGTCACCGTCCCAGCCATAAGAAAGGATCGTGTTATACATTGCGGCAACTTCCTGCCGTGCTCTTGCAGCCTCATTTCCGTCACCCATGAGTTCACAGAGCTGGGCATATTCCTCACCGTATTTAACAAACATTCCGGCAATAAATACAGACTCTGCAACAGGCCCTTCGCTGGGACCGAAGGTCTGGAAGGATTCGCCGGGATGAGCGGAGAAGCAGTTCAGGTTCAGGCAGTCATTCCAGTCTGCCCGTCCGATCAAAGGCAGGCCGTGAGGGCCCTTATGATTTACGGTATAATCAAAAGAGCGCTTTAAATGGTTCATGAGGGGAGCAGCCACACTCATATCGTTGTCAAAAGGAACGTTTTCCGTCAGGATGGAGGTGTCTCCCGTTTCGCGCACATATGCGGAGGTGCCGGCAATGAGCCACAGCGGATCATCATTGAAGCCGCTGCCAATGTCGGAATTGCCCTTCTTGGTCAAGGGCTGATACTGATGGTATGCACTGCCGTCCCGGAACTGGGTGGAAGCAATGTCAATGATGCGCTCCCTTGCCCGGTCGGGGATCACGTGTACGAAACCAAGCAGATACTGGCAGGAATCTCTAAAGCCCATGCCCCGGCCAATGCCGGATTCATAGAAGGATGCAGAGCGTGACATGTTAAAGGTTACCATGCACTGATACTGATTCCAGATGTTTACCATTCTGTTTACTTTTTCGTCCCCGGATTCCACGCAGTACTTTGACAGAAGCTGCTGCCAGTATGTCTGCAGCTCTGCAAAGGCCTTATCCACGCCTTCCTCGGAGTCATATTTTTTCAACATCTCCCAGGCTTTCGTCTTGTTGATGACACCGTAGGATTCCCATTTGTCCTCATCGTCATTTTCTATGTAGCCCAATACAAAAATGTAGGTTTTGCTTTCGCCGGGGGCAAGAGTTATATCCAGCTGATGCGAAGCGATAGGCGCCCAGCCGCTTGCCACGGAATTCGTGCAGGCGCCGTTTTCCACTGCCTGAGGCTTGTCAGCGCCTCTGTAGGCGCCAAGAAAATCTTCACGAATCGTATCGAAGCCGGTTATGGGAGCATTTACGGAATAAAGTGCAAAATGATTGCGGCGCTCCCGGTATTCGGTCTTGTGGAAGATTGTGGAGCCCACAACCTCTACTTCACCGATACTGAAGTTTCTCTGGAAGTTTTTCATATCATCGTCTGCATTCCAAAGGCACCATTCCACATAGGAAAATACGGAAAAGGTCTTGGCGGCAGAGGATTCGTTGGTAAGGGTCAGTTTCTGTATTTCACAATTATCGTTCATGGGCACAAAGGAAAGCAGAGAAGCTTTTAACTCGTTTTTGGAGGAAGTGAAACGGCTGTAACCGATGCCGTGGCGGCATTCGTAGCTGTCCAGCTCTGTCTTTGTGGGCTGCCAGCCGGGATTCCAGACATTATTGTCTTCCTTTATGTAAAAATATTTACCGTTGTTGTCCGTGGGAACATCGTTATAACGGTAGCGGGTCAGCCGCAGCAGCTTGGCGTCCCTGTAAAAGGTATAGCCGCCGCAGGTATTGGAGATCAGGCTGAAGAACTGGTTACATCCCAGATAGTTGATCCAGGGCAGGGGAGTCTTTGGGGTGGTAATCACGTACTCCCGGTTTGCGTCATCAAAAAAACCAAATTTCATTGCATCCTCCATTCTTGCCGTGCCCTTTGTATCAGGCGTGAGCATAAGTTGTCTTATCAATTATTATATAAAAATCGAAGGAGTATTGCACTAGAAGACAGACAAGCAATAGAGGACAAATTTTTTCAAAAAATATTGCCCTGAGCAGCAAAAAGAGTTATAATATAAGCTGTTCCAAATACCGGATGTTTGGAATGCGGGGATATAGCTCAGTTGGGAGAGCGATGCGTTCGCAACGCATAGGTCAGGGGTTCGAGTCCCCCTATCTCCATTTCATAGATTTCATAGAAGGGATAAGCCATCGAGCGAGGCCGAAATGAGCGGGTTTCAGCCAGCCTTGGCAATGGTTTATCCTTTCGTTTTTTTTTATTGGCTGAATGTGATGCAGCAGTTTGCCCAGGCAGTCTGCCAAAATAAAAGGAGTAAAGTATATGCCATCAACAATAAATGATTACCGCCAGCTAGTCGAAAAACCCTGGGGGAAAATGTTCTATGATATGATATACCGCCAGCTTTCCCTGCCGACGGATCCGCCGCTTAGCATCCTTGATTTTGGAGCGGGCTTTTGTGTCACGGCCAGTCATTATGCACAGCATCACAAGGTCACGGCGGTTGAGCCGAATGAGGAAATGCTTCACTTAAAACTGTCAGCTGACTGTGACATGAATTGTATTCACGGCGGCATAGAGACCTTGAGTGGGCAGGAGGACGGAGCATTTGACGTCGTTCTCTGTCACAATGTTTTGGAGTATGTTCCGAATAAAGAGCAAATCCTGCAGGAGCTTACAAGGGTATTGAAACCAGGCGGTATATTGTCGATTGTCAAGCATAATCTGCCGGGGCGTATCCTTGCAAGCGCGGTTTTTTCAGATGATCCGGGGGCAGCACTCCGGCTTTTGGACAGGTGTGACAATGCAGACACAATGTTTGGCAGCCGTGATACATACAGCAGCGAATATCTGCTCACGCAGTGTAAACAGATGGGCTTGTCTATGGAAAAGAGATTGGGTATCCGCACCTTTTTTGCGTTGTCATCCAATAATGATGTGAAGTTTTCGAAAGAATGGTATGATAATATGCTGGAGCTGGAAATGAAAACCTGTCATCTTGACTTATATAAAGACATTGCTTTCTTTCATCATCTTATTTTTCGAAAAGAAAATATAGCATATAATGCCTGCTAAGGCGACAAGGCATTCTGTAATCGGGTAAGAAAGCCATACCCCAGGTATTTTAAATAAATAGGACATTAGAAAGACCACGGGTATGATGACAGCAAATCCTCTTGAAAGCGAAAGAATTTGTGCGGGTAACGCCGTTTCGGTTGATGTAAAAAAAGTGGAGATAATAATATTAAAGCCAACAAAAGGGACAG